>JBNKLG010000001.1:0-140801 GCA_050292235.1 Sedimenticolaceae bacterium
GGCGGGTATCTGGGGGGCGGCGGTCGGCTCTTTTCTGACGCTGGCGGTGACGCTGGCACTTTCCTTTCCCATTGGCGTGGCGGCAGCGGTCTATCTGGAGGAGTTTGCGCCGGTCAACCGCTGGACTGATCTGATCGAGGTGAATATCAACAACCTGGCTGCTGTGCCTTCGATTGTCTTTGGTCTGTTGGGGCTGGCGGTTTTCATCAATTTCTTTGGCCTGCCGCGTTCTGCTCCTTTGGTGGGCGGTCTGGTGCTGACCCTGATGACCCTGCCGACCATCATCATCTCCTCCCGGGCGGCTTTGAAGGCGGTGCCGCCGTCGATCCGTGAAGCGGCGCTGGGATTGGGGGCCTCCCGGATGCAGATGGTCTTTCATCATGTCCTACCGCTGGCCATGCCGGGGATGCTGACCGGCACCATCATTGGCATGGCTCAGGCACTGGGTGAAACTGCGCCCCTGCTGATGATCGGCATGGTGGCCTTCGTTGTGGATATTCCGTCTGCACTGACCGATCCCTCAACGGTACTGCCGGCCCAGATCTATACCTGGGCTGACAAGCCGGAGAGGGCCTTTGTCGAACGCACCTCGGCGGCCATCCTGTTGCTGCTGGCATTTCTGGTGTTGATGAATGCCCTGGCGGTGTTTTTGCGGAAAAAATTCGAGCGGCGTTGGTAAACGTCGGAATGAGACTGTCGCAGGGAGGTAGAGGTCCAGAAATAAGATTTTGAGGAAATGATCTATGGATACTTATGTCGATGCTGCTGGGGCTGTGGCCATCAAAACGGCGATGACTGATCCGGTCAACATGAAAAAAGATCAGGCCGTATCCCGCGATGAAAGGGCTACCGTTGGTGAGGTCCATGTGGATGATCCCCGCATGACCTGTCGGGAGGTGAATGTTTTTTATGGTGCAAAGCAGGCCATCAAGAACGTGACCCTGGATATCGGTAAGCAGGAGGTGGTTGCCATGATCGGTCCCTCTGGCTGTGGAAAATCCACCTTTCTGCGCTGCATCAATCGTATGAACGATACCATTGATGGCTGCAAGGTCACGGGCGAAATCAGGCTGGATGGCGAAGATATCTATGACCCGGAGCTGGATGTGGTGGCGCTCAGGTCCTGCATCGGCATGGTGTTTCAAAAGCCCAACCCATTCCCCAAATCGATCTACGACAACGTGGCCTATGGGCCTCGCATCCATGGGATCGCCGCCAACAAGCAGGAACTTGACGAGATTGTTGAGACCTCACTGATCAAAGCCGGCATCTGGGAGGAGGTCAAGGAGCGACTGGATCAGCCCGGTACAGGGCTTTCCGGTGGGCAGCAGCAGCGTCTCTGTATTGCCCGGGCCATTGCGGTCAATCCGGAGATCATTCTGATGGATGAGCCCTGTTCCGCCCTGGACCCTATTGCTACCGCAAAGATCGAGGAGCTGATTGACGAGCTGCGGGAACAATACAGCATCGCCATTGTTACCCACTCCATGCAGCAGGCGGCGCGGGTCTCCCAGCGTACGGCCTATTTCCATCTGGGCGATCTGATTGAGGTGGGTGCAACCGATCAGATTTTCACCAATCCCAGACATCCCCTGACTGAAGACTACATTACCGGACGCTTTGGATAACGAGAGACTCTCTATGAACACCATGACAGATGGACATACCGTGCAACGCTACAACTTCGAAATGAATCATCTCCACAGTCTGGTGTTGCAGATTGGGGTTTTGGTCAGAGATCAATTGGTCAATGCGGCCCTGTCACTGGAAAACGAGGATCTGGAGCTGGCCCGGCGGGTCATTGAGAAAGATGTCGAGATCAACAAACTGGATGTTCAGGCCAGCGATGAGATGGTGCATCTGCTGGCCAAACGTCAGCCGGTGGCGCGTGATCTTAGGGAGATCCTGACTGTCGGCAAGATTGTGACCGATCTGGAGCGGGTCGGGGACGAGGCCAGAAAGATCGCCCAGCTCACAGTCCGTCTTTATGGCGATAAAGCGCATGTGCCGGATCTGCTGATCCTCCGTGACCTCATGGAGATGGTGGGCGATGTCGAGGTCATGCTGAAACAGGCGCTGCAGGCGTTTGATGGCCCTGATTTGGAGCTTGCCCTGGAGGTCATCAAACTGGATGAAAAGCTGGATGCTGACTTCAAGTCTGCCTTGATGAATCTCTCAGCCTTCATCATGGAACACCAGGAGAGTGGTGAGCACGTCGTGGCAACCGTGCTGGGTCTGCGCGCCATGGAGAGAATGGGCGGTCATGCCAAAAATATTGCCCACTATGTGGTCTATCTGGTCAAAGGGGTGGATGTGCGCTATGCCGATCTGGAGACGGTGGCAGGGACAGTGCTGACGGACGCTTCTGGCGTTTGACTGTTACTGAACCGCCTCTACAGACGAGGCCCTGAATCCTGTAGCATGTGCCCTCTCAGCTTCAGGAGCCCTTCATGACTCAAGAGATTCTTCGCATTGCAACCCGTAAATCCCCCCTGGCCTGGTGGCAGGCGGAACATGTGGCTGCCCGCTTGCAGGACCTGCATCCGGGGCTACAGGTGGAACTGGTGGGCATGACGACGCAGGGTGACAAGATACTGGATACCCCCCTGGCCAAGATCGGTGGCAAGGGGCTTTTCGTCAAAGAGCTGGAGCAGGGCATGATGGAGGGCAGGGCCGATCTTGCCGTGCATTCGATGAAAGATGTGCCGGTGGAACTGCCTGAGGGCTTCCAACTGGGCGCTATTCTGGAGCGGGAAGACCCTCGGGATGCCTTTGTTTCATCCACATATGAACATATTGATACCTTGCCCCGGGGTGCTCGCCTAGGCACGGCCAGTCTGCGGCGGCAGGCTCAGATTGCCTGCCGGCGCCCCGATCTGCAGATTCTGAGCCTGCGCGGCAACATCAATACCCGTCTGGCCAAGCTGGATGCCGGAGACTATGACGCCATTGTCCTGGCGGCCTCCGGTCTGAAACGCATCGGCCTGGGCGATCGCATTCAGGCCGAGCTGACACCGGAGCAGAGCCTGCCAGCCATCGGTCAGGGCGCTTTGGGCATTGAGTGTCGCCAGAATGATGGCCGGGTCGAGGCGCTCATTGCGCCCCTGATCCATGAGCAGACAGCTGTCTGTGTCCGGGCTGAGCGTGCAATGAATCATCGCCTGAATGGCGGCTGCCAGGTGCCTATCGCGGGCTATGCCGAGCTGACTGAGAACGGTTTGCGACTGCGCGGACTGGTGGGGGCTGTCGATGGCAGTATCCTCTATCGGGCAGAGCGCGAGGGGCCTGTCGATCAGGCAGAGGTCCTGGGTCTTGCCGTGGCGGAAGAGCTGTTGGGGCAGGGCGCTGCTGAGATTCTGGACAGTCTGCACCACGACGCATGACGCGGCCAGTCGGCGTATGGGTAACCCGCCCTCAGGCCCAGGCCGAGGGGATCTGTCAGCGCATTCAGGCATTGGGCTGGCAGGCCTTTGCCTATCCCCTGCTGGAAATCGTCCCGCTGACCCTGGCGCAGCCTCCGGCTCTGGTCCCGGTCGATCTGCTGGTCTTCATCAGCCGCAACGCCGTTACTTATGCCTTGGCCCAGATGGATCTGAGCCAATTCCATGGCCGGGTGGCAGCGGTGGGCAAGGCCACGGCTCAGGCTCTGGCGGAGGCAGCCATTCCAGTGGATATTCTGCCCGAGCGCGCCGATTCAGAAGGGTTGCTGTCCCATCCCGACCTGGCAGATCTTACTGGAAAAAAGGTGCTGATTCTGCGTGGGGTCGGTGGCCGTGAGCTGTTGGCCGAAACCCTGACAGAACGGGGTGCTCAGGTGACCTACGCTGAAGTCTATCGGCGCCGATTGCCCGATATCGATCTGAACGGCCTGCTGAGTCAATGGTCGAAGCTTGATCTGGTGCTGATCACCAGTGGCGAGATCTTAGACAACCTCTACCAGTCTCTGGGGGATCAGGCCTCCGCGTTGCTTGCCGAGGTAACTCTGGTGGTGGTGAGTGAGCGTTTGCGGCAACAGGCGCTGGCACGAGGCCTCTCCCGATTCATTCTGGCTGAAGGCGCGAGCGACAGAGCCCTGATTTCCGCCATGCTCGACCGGGCGGGAAATGCTAATCTTTAGACCTCAAATTAAGTGGCCCCGGAGTGGGGCAATAAGGGTAAAGCATGACGAACAAGGCGAATACCAAGTCCGATTCCCGGGATAAAACCGAAACCCCGGCTACTGACAGCACCAAGGCCACTGGCGATGGTCTGCCCTGGGGTCTGCTGGCCGCCCTTTTTGTCCTGGCCGTAGTCGCCATACTGGGCTTTCTGGGCTACGACCGATTCCATCTGGTTCAGAACGAGATGGCGGTGCTGAAGCAGCAGATCCAGCAACAGAATGAGGGACTGGGTGGCCTGACCGGCAGGCTGGATGGTCTCCATGCCGACCTGGGGGCACAAGGCGGGCGCATGGATGAACTCAAAAACCAGTTCAGCAGTGCCGAGACCAGCCTGCGCAAGGAACGTGAGCGCTATACCCAGTCCCAGGCCGACATGCACATCGCGCTCAATGCGATACAGCGTCTGATCGGCCGCAGTACCAGCCGTTGGATGGCTGCTGAGGCCGAGTATCTGATTCGCGTTGCCAACCATCGGTTGCAGCTGGAGGCGGATGTTAAAACGGCCCTGAAGGCCCTGGAGGCTGCTGATGAACGTCTGCGCGACAGTGGCGATCCCCTTTGGATTCCCGTACGCGAGGTGCTGGCTCAGGATATTGCCACCCTACGGGGTATCCAGCCGATGGATGAAGTTGGTCTGGCCATTCAACTGAGTGCGCTCTCTCCCGAGGTGGACAAACTGCCCATTCGCACCGCACTGCTCAATAACCCCTTGCGTCCCATGGCCAAGCAGCCGGAACCCTCCTTCTCCCTGAAACAGGTGATGAACGATGGCTGGGAGGGTTTTCGCTCGCTCATGATCATTCGGCGCCACGACCAGCCTGTCTCAGCCATGCTGCCGCCAGAGCAGCGTTTCTTTCTTGGACAGAACCTCAAACTGAAGCTGGAGGCTGCCCATTTGGCCCTGCTACGCCGTGATCAGGGCCTCTATGACAACGCCCTGGCCACCGCCCGGCAGTGGCTGGCCGAGTACTACGATCCCGAAAGCCCCGTGACCCAAGGTATGAAAGAGACCCTGGAGGGTATGAGCAAGGTGAAAATCCGTCCCAGCCTGCCAGATGTCTCCGGTGCCATGGCCGTCTTGGTGCGCCAGATGGATCTGTCGCGGGAGCGCAGCCGTCAGGAGGCCGCCAAGGCTCAGGAGGAGAAGCCTACTGAGGAGGGCAGGCCATGAGAGGCCTGATCACCGCCCTGTTAATGATGGGGGCCAGTGCCGGGCTGACGCTCGTTCTGCTCAAGGAGAAGGGCTATTTTCTGCTGGGCTATGGCGTCTGGACCGTGGAAGGGAGTCTGGCCTTCTTCGTCCTGGTGGTGGCGATGCTCTTTGTCCTCACCTACCTCTCCATTCGCCTGTTCATCTGGCTGTTCTCGGCGCCCTCAGGCCTCTCTCATTGGAATCGCCGTCGCCGTCGTGAACGTGCCCAGCGTTCTTTTCATCAGGGGCTGAGGCAACTGGCCGAGGGTAACTGGGCTTCGGCGGAGCGCCAGTTACTGCGCCATTTGAGTGATGCGCCCATGCCCACCCTGAACTATCTGGCAGCGGCCCGCTCTGCCCATGCCCAACGGGAGATCAAGCGGCGCGATCAATATTTGCGTCAGGCCATGGAGGCCGATGACTCTGCCGAAATGGCTGTCGGTCTGACCTTGGCCGAGCTACAACTCCAGCAATCGAATCTCGATCAGGCCCAGGAGACCCTGGGACAGTTGAACAAACTCAATGCCCAGCATCCGCCGCTGATGTTGCTGATGCGCAGCCTCTACCGGGGCCTGGGTGATTGGCGCGCCCTGCTCGACATCCTGCCTGCTTTGCGCCAGCAAAAACTTCTGGACGACTCGGAATCCCAGACTCTGGAGCTGGAAGCCCGGCGTCAGGTCTTGTCCCAGATTCTGGCCGACGGCACCGAATCCAAGCTCAATGCCTTTTGGGATGCCACCGGAAAATCCCTGCGCTCAGACTCGCAACTGCTCGGTCCCTACGCCGAGCGCATTGGTCAGCTGGGTCGCAGTGGCGAGGCAGAAGAGTTGCTGCGCACCAGCCTGAACCAGCACTGGGATGAGCGCCTGGTCGGTCACTATGCGGGACTCACTGCAGGGGATCCATTGGTTCGTTTGACCCATGCTGAAAAATGGTTGGGCCAGCGTCCCCACGACCCAGCCCTGCTGCTGGCCCTGGGTCGCCTCTCTTTGCAAGGCCGGCTTTGGGGCAAGGCACGTAGCTATCTGGAGGCATCATTGGGCGTCAAACCCAGCGTCGAGGCCTACCATGAACTGGGTCGCCTGCTGGAGCAACTGGAAGAGTCTGAAGCCGCAACCCAATGCTATCGGCGCGGGCTGGAATTGGCGACGGGTGCGGCGGTTGAGGTGATGGCGGAAGGGGCTGCGCCTGAGCCTGGGGAAGTTCCGGCATAATTTTGGTGAATGCACTGCACTTTGCTTCGGCTCTGGCTTCCAGTTTTGCCCCACCTCCTGCATCTATATGGTCGTATTCACCCTTCGGGTTGCGATCATGCTTGGATATAATTGACTGCTCAATTGATATTTTTAAGAATAATCAAAAGAAAGATGAAAGTGAATAAATCATTATATATACTGCCCTTGCTGTTTACCTTGCTTTTGGGTGGGTGCAGCATGTCAACAGTCAATACGAAAGACTATGAGTCCAGGAAGCCACAAAAAATAGCAGTGCTTGTTGGTTACGATATTCGAGCGGTAAAGGACTTATCGACAGGAGGATTGATTGCCTCTGGTGTTATTGGTGGTGGGGTGGGAGCCATCATTGCTTCAGAGCATACTGAGCGAATGAATCTTCACTTTGATAAGGATATTACCAACATGATATGGAGTGAGGCTAATCGGCAGCTGCGTGCAAAAAACTACCTGGTTAATTATATCGGCCCTAAAGCGAAGAAATGGAAGTTGCTTGACGATCTAGAGGATAACTCTGATATATATCCCAGGTTCGTTCAGTTTTATCGGTTGTCCTCAAGAGAAAAATCTTATGATGCCGTGCTGTTTATCGAAATACTGATTGAAGGTAGAGTGCCTGAAAGTGGTACTACCAGAGAACTTAATGTTGCCAATATGAAAATGAAATATGCCAAATCAAAGTTGTATTTATACGACACAAAATCAGGTAAGCGCTTATTTTTCAATCAGGTGCAAGAAGGATATTCTTCCACAAGCAAGATTAAGCTAAAGGAAGCAATTAATGCCATTGTTGAGCTTGATGCGATTCCTGCATATTGAAGCAGGTATTTGAGCATCAGAGGCTTTCTCGTTCCTGATCGGCGGGCTGCTCACGTTTCACCATGAAGTCGTCGGTGACGCCTTCACTGTCAAACCAGCTATCCCAGCCCTCACCTTCAGGAACGATCAGGCGGGCGCGACCTAAGGGGATAATATCGACTCGTTTTACCGACTCAGGCATCGCTACCGGCTTTGGCAGACGGACTGCCTGTGAGGTGTTGCTTTTGAAAATGGAGGTGCTTTCCATTTTGTGAACCCCTTACATATACGTCATGTATATCCATTGTGGGGCCTGTGCTGGATATGTCAAAGGGATATCCCAGGTTTTGATAGGGGCAACCTGGCGTTATGGGAAGTGGGTCGGTGCAAATGATAGGATGCTCTCTACAAGTCTGGGCAACAGTATGCCCATTTTCTCGCCCCCATGTCCCTGCATGGGTGTGCATAACGACAAGGAGAAGCAAAGGATGGCACCCTCACCCTTCATTTTTCGTTTCATCGTTCTGCTGTTAGGGCCGTTGTTATTTGCACAGGTCTGTCTGGCTGAGAAACCGCAACTGATGCTGGCCGCCAAGTGGCCGGTGGGTGCCGATCCAACCGGCTGGTGGATGAGCGAGAAGTTCGATGGCATCCGCGGCTATTGGGATGGCAAGCAGATGCTGACTCGCGGCGGCAAACCGGTGGCGCTGCCGCCGGACTGGGCGAAGAAGATGCCCGACTTTGCCCTGGATGGCGAGTTGTGGGCGGGGCGTGGCCGCTTTAGTGAGACCAGCGCCACGGTGCGCGATGGGGTGCCGGGGGAGGGGTGGCACAACATCCACTATCTTATTTTCGACGCACCCGGCACGCCCGGCCCTTTTGAGAAGCGCCTTGAGCGCGTCGATCAGTGGCTGAGCAAGCACCCGGCCCCGCAGATCAGGCTGATCGAACAGCACCGTTGTCGGGATGCAGCCCATTTGCAGCAGTTTCTCGATGAGGTCGAGGCGAAAGGGGGCGAGGGCGTCATATTGCGGGCTGCTGGGTCAGATTACACCCAGGGGCGCAGCAAGGATTTGTGCAAGCTGAAGCGTTTTGATGACGATGAGGCGGTGGTGGTTGGTTATAAGCCGGGCGAGGGCAAGTATGCGAATCTGGTTGGGGCCTTGCTGGTCAGGCTGCCGGATGGTCGTCGGTTTGCGGTGGGCTCCGGCTTGAGCGACGAGGAGCGACGTCAGCCTCCGCCTGTCGGCAGCACCATCACCTTCAAGTATCAGGGGTGGACAAAAAATGGAAAGCCGCGGTTTCCTGTCTACTGGCGAATTCGCCAGCAGGTCGGTCATTGATGACCTGGACTATGTGGGTAGTGGGGCGGCTCAGTTACTTGCCCTGCGTTGGTTCACTGAACTCAAAGGCATCGGCATAGAGATGCTCAGAAGGTAATCCGGCGGTGAGAAAGGCCGCTTTGGCGGCCTGGATCATGGGGGGCGGCCCGGCCATGTAGAGATCGAAACCGCTGAGATCACTGTGATCGGCCAGCACCGCTTCATGAACCCAGCCGCTGCGCCCAGACCAGTCGGCATCCGGCTCGGACAGTACCGGGATGAAGCTGATCTGAGGTTGGGATTTGGCCAGAGATGTTACCCAGTCGCGCAGATAGAGGTCTGCCTGCTGACGCACGCCCCAGTAGATCGTCATCGGGCGTTGTTCTCCATGATGAAGTGCGTGCTGTATCAGGCCCTTGATGGGGGCAAAGCCGGTGCCACCAGCGACAAAAATCAGCGGACGGTCACTGATCTCGCGCAGGGTAAAGCTGCCCATGGGGGCCTGAATGCGGAGGATGGCCTTCTCCTGGAGTTGGGAAAAGACGTAATCGGTAAAGGTGCCGCCGGGCACATGGCGGATATGCAGTTCGATCAGTCCCGCCTCGTGAGGGGCGTTGGCAAAGGAAAAGGCCCGCTGGCGCCCGTCCTCATGCAGGATGTCCAGATATTGGCCCGCATGGAATTTCAGTGGTTCCCCCTCAGGCAGTTTGAGCCAGAGCCGCATGACATCCCGACTTAATTGCTCTAGTTTCTCCACCCGGCAGGGCAGGGTGCGTACTGGATATTCTTCGATAGAACTGGTTTGAACTCGAATCACCAGATCGGACTTTGGTACTGCTTTGCAAGTGAGACAATCGGTCTCCGGGTGATCCTGGAGTACCATGGGCCGACCATCGGGGTAGTCCACCTCACCACTTTCCAGGGTGCAGAGACAGCTGCCACAAAAACCTGCGCGGCAGCCGGAAGGCAGTGAGATGTCTTGACGCGAGGCGGCTTCCAGCAAGGTTTCACCGGGAGAGACGGAGATCTCTATGTCAGCGGGTTGAATGCTTACTTGGTAGCTCATGGGGGCCTCAAGGTTAGAATGGAAAGCCATATTCTGAGGAAAGGTACAGGAAACGAACACCCATGGCGACTGTGACAATTCTGGGCTGTGGCTATCTGGGCCAGCGTTTGGCTCGCTGGCATCAGCAGCGAGGGGATCAGGTGCTGGCGCTGGTGGCTACAAAAGCCAGTGCCGAGCAGCTCAATGCCCAAGGCATTGAAGCCAAGGTATTGGATCTGGATCAGGAGGCCGTTGACACGGTGCTGGCTGCGAATGTCGATGGTCTCTATTACCTGGTGCCTCCTTCCTCTAAAGGGACCGAAGATGAGCGGGTGGCCCGATTGCTTCAGGGCTGGGGGTCAGAACGCTCAGCGTGCCGGGTGCTCTATCTGAGTACCACCGGCGTCTATGGGGATTGCGGTGGGGTCTGGGTCGATGAAAGCCGGCCAGTCAACCCGCCTTCAGATCGCGCCAAGCGCCGCTGGTCGGCCGAGCAGCAATGGCGTCAGTGGCAACAGCAGGGTGGTGGCGAGTTGGTGGTGCTGCGGGTGGCGGGCATCTATGGCCCTGGTCGCCTTCCCTTGGCACGACTCCGCAAAGGGCTGCCCATGCTGGGGGCGGACGAAGCGCCCTACTCCAATCGCATCCATGTCGATGATCTGACCCAGGTCTGCGTGGCAGCCATGACTCAGGCGGCGGATGGTGCCCTCTACAACGTCAGCGACGGCCACCCCACCACCATGCGCGACTATTTCGACCGGGTGGCCGATCTGGCTGGCCTGCCGCGTCCGCCACTGGTCACTCGGGCAGAGGCGTATCAATCGCTGTCACCGGAGATGCTGGGCTATCTGGGCCAGTCGCGCCGCCTGCGTATTGACCGTTTGATTGAAGAGCTGGACGTATCAATGCGCTATCCCGATCTGGCCAGCGGGTTGGCGGCTTGTTTACCGATTGATGAGTGAGTGCTCAAAGGAGGGGCAGGTCACCGTTTCTGATTGCTTCTTGTATAGTTGTTGGATTGAATTGAGCGTGATGTGCCAATGAAATTTGAATCTTACATTTCTGGCGTTTGGAAACAGCAGTACCAGTACAAGAGTTTCCAACCGACACTGATCAATCAGGAGTGGTCATGGGATGATCCGCGCATCAATGTGCTGTTGGAAAAAGCAACCAAGTCGCTGGGAGAGCTGAATGCGTTTACTTTGATCGTTCCTGATGTGGATCGCTTCATTCAGATGCATATCGTCAAAGAAGCGAATACATCCAGCCGGATTGAGGGCACTCGCACAGAGATGGATGAGGCAGTGTTAGAGGAATCGGCCATTTTGCCTGAGCGCAGGGATGATTGGCGCGAGGTTCGTAATTATGTCCATGCGATGAATGTTGCCATCGATGAGCTGACACGCTTGCCGCTGTCGCTCCGGCTGTTACGTCAGACCCATGAGATTCTCATGCAGGGCGCAAGAGGGGAGCGCAAGACGCCGGGCGAGTTTCGTCGCAGCCAAAACTGGATCGGTGGAGCTTCACTGACTGATGCCGCCTTTATCCCTCCGCACCATGATGATCTCATTGATTTATTGGGAGATCTTGAGGCATTTTGGCATAACGAATCCATTCAGGTGCCCCATTTGGTGCGTTGTGCCCTGAGTCACTATCAGTTTGAGACGATTCATCCGTTTTTGGACGGCAATGGTCGTATTGGTCGGCTGCTGATCACGCTTTATCTGGTCAGTCATGGCCTGCTCAGCAAGCCATCTTTGTATCTGTCCGACCACTTTGAGCGCCATCGGGGAGCCTACTACGATGCGTTGACCCGGGTGCGGACGTCCAATGATATTGGTCATTGGATCCGGTTTTTTCTACAGGCAGTGGTGGAAACTGCGGAAAATGGCAAGAGGACTTTTCAGCGAATTCTCGCCTTGAGACAGGAGGTGGATGCGCTGGTGGTTACTCTGGGGAGGCGGGCCGAGAAGGCTCATGGCTTGGTGCTTCGTCTCTATCAGGAGCCTGTAATTAACGTTAATCAAGCAGCTGAGTGGCTTGATATCAAATATTATGCAGCCAATCAGTTGATAGGCGCGCTGGTTGATCTGGAGATATTGCAGGAAGTGACGGGATGGCAGCGTAACCGACTCTTTGTGTTTCGGAGATATCTTGATGTTTTCGCCGCTGAAAACTGAAATACAGCTAATCTTATTGTGATTTCATGCCCTAAAAGCACAATAAGAGGGTTTTTATTGTGCTTTCGATCAAGATGATCCGATTCCAGGTGAAAGGAAAGCGAGAGGGCTTTCAGAACGAATGTGTTGTTGTGTACATAAAAAAGCCCCGCTAAGCGGGGCCTTTCAGATCTAGGCTGATCGAAGATCAGTCGACGCGACGGGAGCCGACGATCTGATGGGCCAGGTCAACCACGCGGTTGGCCATGTCCATGTACTTCTGGCGATAGTCAGACAGCAGGCCATCTTCGGCAGCCCAGTACTCTTTGCCAGCGAAGCCGTTGGCGTGTTCGTATTCGATGAATTGTCTCTGCATCTCCAGCATCTGGTCGATGAGATCTTTCTTTTCCTGGATGAGTGCCGCTGTGTCGCTCATGTTGTGACTCCAAAACTCAAGTTGGTTAAGCAGGCAACCGGCGCTAAGGCCTGGATGCAACGAATTCTGTTTAATAGCGATTCGCTAATATACCAAAGCCGCCGGGCTATTTCAGTCTTTTTCCCTATCCCCGATGGGATAGGTGGGCGGGATAATTAGAGGGAGAGGTCGCTCAATTGCAGCCACAGGTCACAGGCCCCGGCTGGTTCAATTCCAGGGTACCGGTCAGTTGACTGATGTGGTCGATCTGGTGCTGTTGCAGATAGTCGAGAATGCCTTGATTGATCTTGGGCAGGATCAGCGGATCGTAAAAGAGTGCCGTGCCGACACCCACAGCGCTGGCACCGGCAATGAGAAACTCGATGGCATCGCGGGCGCTTTGGACGCCGCCCTGGCCGATGATGGGGATGCCGTGAGGCTTGGCTACCTGATGAACCTGATGCACCTTGAGCAGGGCAACGGGTTTGATGGCCGGGCCGGAGAGGCCTCCCTGGTTGTTGCCGATCACCGGTCGGCGCTGGTCGATGTCGATGGCCATGCCCATGAGGGTGTTGATGGCGGAGAAGGCATCGGTGCCGGCTTCAATGCAGCCTTTGGCGTTGGCAGCAATGTCGGTCTGGTTGGGCGACAGCTTGGTGATCAGTGGCTTGGTGGTGGCACGGCGGCAGGCGGCGACCACGCGGGCCGACATCTCCGGGTCGTTGCCAAAGGCGACACCGCCCTCTTTGACGTTGGGACAGGAGATGTTGATCTCGATGGCGTCGATGGGGGAATCATCGAAGCGGCGGGTGACCTCTTCGTACTCTTCTATCGAGGAGCCAGAGACGTTGGCGATAAAGCGGGTTTCCGCGAAATCCAAGCTGGGCAGGATCTGCCCAACGACATGATCCACCCCAGGGTTTTGCAGGCCGATGGCGTTGAGCATGCCGCTGGGGGTTTCGTAAACCCGATGAGGCGCGTTGCCGGGGCGAGCGGTCAGGGTGGTGCCTTTGAGGCAGATGGCTCCGGCATCGCGGTTGGAAAAGCCCTGGACGCGGGTATACTCTTCGCCAAAGCCAACACAGCCGGAGAGCAACACCAGCGGGCTGTTGAGGTGCAGTCCACAAAAATCAATGGCGAGGGAGGATTGGGTCGTCGTCATGGAACCTATCTGTCATCTGGTTTTATATCAGCCGGAGATACCGCCGAATACCGGCAACATCATACGCCTTTGTGCCAATAGCGGCACCCGGCTGCATCTGATTGAGCCCTTGGGCTTTGAATTGGACGACAAGCGCTTGCGTCGGGCGGGGTTGGATTATCACGAATGGGCTGAAGTAGAGCGTCATGCCACTCTGGCTGATGCCCTGGCTACCTTGCCGGGCCGACGGGTCTTTCCCTGCACGACCAAGGGTCGAAGCCGTCCCGATCAGGTCACTTTTCAAGCCGGAGATGTGCTGCTCATGGGGCCAGAGACTCGGGGTCTGCCCGCCGAGGTGTTGCAGCAGTTTCCCTCCAAACACTGGTTGCGCCTGCCTATGCGACCTGAAAATCGCAGCCTGAATCTCTCCAATGCGGCGGCCATTCTGGTCTATGAGCTGTGGCGTCAGTTGGATTTTATCGGAGGCTAATGGCGCCAATAGCCCGGCGAGAGCAGCACCAGCACGGTAAAGATCTCCAATCGACCCAGTAGCATGGCCAGAATCGCCAGCATTTTGCCCGGTTCACTGATGTTGGCAAAGGTGGTAGAGACCTCGCCTAATCCAGGGCCTAAGTTGTTCATACAGGTGGCAACGGCGGAAAAGGCGGTGACCTGATCCAGTCCGGTGGCCATCATCAGCAGGGTCAGCAGAGCAAAAACGGCGACATAGATGGAGAAAAAGCCCCAGACGGTTTGTGCTGTCTGGGTGGAGATTACCTGATCACCCAAACGCAGTGGGCGCACCGCGTTGGGGTGAACCAGGGCATCGATTTCGCGCAGGCCTTGTTTCAACATGATCATGATGCGGGAGACCTTGATGCCACCGGCAGTAGAACCGCCACAACCGCCGACAAAGCTCATGAAGATCAACAAAACTGGGAGAAAGCTGGGCCACAAAGAGAAATCAACAGTACCAAAGCCGGTGCTGGTGATGACCGAGGCAACTTCAAACAGGGAGTTGATGATAGCCTCGTGGAAACGTCCGTATTCTTCAAGCCAGAGCAGCATAGTAGCAATGACCACCAGGGCGGCCAGGCTGAACAGTAGGAAAAAGCGGGTTTCAGTATCTTTCCAGTAAAACCTGGGGGATTGGCGAGTTAATACCCGGTAATGGACCGCAAAATTGATTCCACCGGCTAGCATGAAGAAGATGCAAATGAGCTCGATGGTTTGGCTTTTGAAGAAACCAATGCTGGCATCGTGGGTGGAAAAGCCACCCGTGGATACGGTGGTAAAGCTGTGGGTGACGGCGTCAAAAAGACTCATGCCCGCTATCCAATAGGCCAGAGCGCAGGTCACAGTCATGCCGACGTAGAGCAGCCAGAGTGAGCGTGCCGTTTCCACAAGTCGAGGCTTGAGTTTGGATTCCTTCATTGGCCCTGGCGTTTCAGCCTTGTAGAGCTGCATACCACCAATACCCAACATAGGCAGGATAGCGATGGCCAGTACGATCAATCCCATGCCACCCAGCCATTGCAGTTGGCTACGGTAATAGAGCACCGAAGGCGGCAGTTGTTCTAATCCGACGATGACCGTGGCACCGGTGGTTGTGAAGCCGGAAACGGCCTCGAAGAAGGCATCGACAAAATCCAGGTGCGGGCCGAGCATAAAAGGGATGGCAGCCAGCAGACAGAGGACGATCCAGAATAGAGTGACGATGGTAAAACCGTCGCGGCGCTGGAAATCCCCGACTCGGTGACGCAAAGGCAGCCAGGGTACCAGGCCACCGATGTACATGATCAAAAATGAGAGGCCAAAGGTGGAAAACTGGCCGTCGTCATACCAGAGCGAAATCAGCATAGGCGGAATCGCTGACAGGCTGAAGATCATACTGAGAAAACCGATGAGCCCGATGATGGAGAGGGACTTCATGTGGGGGACTCCCTCGTTCAGCGCGTTTCCGGCTTGAGACTACGGGCCAGTAAGTTATTGACTGCCTCACAGGGGGGGAGACCCTGGTAGAGCACCTGGTACACCTGCTCGGTGATGGGCATTTCCACCTCTAGCTTTTGTGCCAGCTGATGAACCAGTTTTGCGGTGCCCAGTCCCTCAACCTCCTGGCCGATCTCTTCCCGAGCCTGGGTCATGTTCAGGCCCTGGGCGAGGGCGAGTCCCATGCGTCGGTTCCGCGATTGGTTATCGGTACAGGTCAGTACCAGGTCTCCCAGTCCGGCCAGACCCATAAAGGTTTCCGTCTGTGCGCCCAGCGCTATGCCGAGTCGGCTGATTTCGGTCAGGCTGCGGGTGATGAGGGCGGCTCGGGTATTGGCACCAAAGCCCAGCCCATCGGCGATACCGGCAGCAATCGCCATGACGTTTTTGACGGCACCACCAATCTGTACACCGATGATGTCGCTGTTGGTATAGATGCGAAAGTTGCCACCGTGCAGGACATCGGCCCAGCGGGTAGCGTGATGATTATCTGTGGCGGCAACGGTGAGGGCGGTGGGCAGATCTTTGGCGACCTCGGAGGCAAAGGAAGGGCCGGAGATGGCAGCCAGGGGGCGGTTTCCCAACTGTTGCCGGGCCACCTGGCTGAGCAGTTGTCCCTCTCCGGCCAGCCCTTTGGTCGCCCAGGCTATGCCGGTTTCAGAGGGTAGGTGTGGGTTAATTCGGTCCAGCATGGTTGCGAAGGCATGACTGGGGATCACCAGCAACAGCAGATCGGTCTGCAGCACGGGTTTAAGCTCCAGCGACATCTGAAGATTTTCCGGTAAAGGAATGCCAGGGAGGTAGCGCTGGTTTTCCCGCCGTTCAGCCAGTTCGGTCACATGAGCCGGGTTATGGTCCCAGAGGCGAACGGTATGGCCATTGCGGGCCAGCAGCATAGCGAGGGCCGTGCCCCAGGAGCCAGCCCCCAGCACGCTAATCTGGCACTTGCTGTTCACGGGTGGTGTCTCAGTGTGCTGTTTTATCGCTGGCTCCGCCCTGCTGCTTCTCATGTTGTTGCTGAAGATGCTGGGCCAGAATGGCGTCAAAGTTGACCGGTGCCAGGAGGAACTGGGGGAAACTGCCCTTGGTAACCAGGTCGGAGATGGCTTCGCGGGCATAGGGGAAGAGTTGGTGGGGACAATAGCTGCCCAGAATAGGGGCCAGCTCTTCTTGGGAGAAGCCTTTAATGGCGAAGATGCCTGCCTGATGAATCTCTGCAAGAAAAGCGACCTTGTCTCCCACCTTGTTGGTGACAGTGATTTTAAGTGTGACCTCGAACACCTCTTCATTCAATGATTTGGCATCAGTGCCAAGTTGCAGGTCGATTTGGGGCTTCCACTCTTCCAGGAAAATTTGGGGGGAATTCGGGGTTTCGAAAGAGACGTCTTTCAGATAAAAACGCTGCAGTTCAATGTGTTTGGTAGGGGCTTCGTTATCGCTCATGGTGTCCTCATTGGCGTCGGTGGAAGTAGACCGGCAGGGCCGATGTGTTGAGAGCGATTATCCCAGATTTCCCGATATCGCTTATTTTTTCTTGCGGCTGATAGGGCGGTTATCGCTTTGCCACGCCAGGATGCCGCCCGAAAGATTAAAGACCTTTTCAAAGCCGGCCTTGCGTAGTGTCGTGCAGGCGGCGGCAGACTGGCCACCCGAGTTACAGCTGATGATGAGGGTGCGATCCTGGTGCTTTTTCAGCTGTTCGATCTGATCTTTAAAACGGCTCATGGGCACATTGAGAGAGTTGAGAATATGCCCTTTGTTGTAGTCGGCTTCAGGGCGCACGTCGATCACCAGAGCGTCCTCGTTGTTGATCAGGTCCGTGGCCCCCTTGGGGTCAACCGAGCTCTTGCCAAAACCGTTGGCGATGATGTCTTGAATTAACAGCACGGCGACAAAGGCAAAACCACCAACCAGGACGGGATGCTCGCCGATAAAGGAAATCACTTGATTCATGGATAGATCACTCCGGCTCAGTCGCCGTGGGAACAGAAAACCTGTTTCATCATGCCGATGAGTTGTAGGGTGCGGGAGTCCCCCACCCGGTAATAGACGCGGTTGGCATCCTTGCGTGAGGCGAGGATACCCTTGTCACGCAAAATGGCCAAATGCTGGGAGATGTTGCTCTGGGAGGTGCCCACGCTGTCGACGATGTCTTGCACGCTCACCTCATCATCGCCCAATACGCAAAGGATTTTGAGACGTAGCGGATGAGACATGGCTTTGAGGGAGCGCGAGGCGCGCTCAATGTCTTCATCGCCTTCCAACAATCCCTCGAACTCGTCGTTCATCTGCTCTCTCAGGGCATTTGAGGTGGGTGGGTCAATATGGGCAATCATTCAGGGGTCTCCAGTAAATCATGATGCTCTCTGCCAAGATGACTTCGCATCCCAGCGCTTCGGCACGATCAATCCTGCCAAAATAACAAATATCAGCGCATTAGAAAATATTGATTGAACATGAAAAATTCAATGCGATCGAAGCGGTATGTGAATTATTAGGGTGGGTCGGTATGAAAAACACCATGCAGAACAGAGGAAGTGGAGCCCGTCAGCCTGTTAGAATTGCCACTCTTTACAATAACGAGGCCCGTTGGAGCGGGTTGTCATGGCGAACGAACGACAACAGAGGGCCGGCAAAAAACCGGTGGTACTTATTGTCCTGGATGGCTGGGGCTATAGCGAGACAGCAATGAGCAATGCCATCTATGCAGCTTCTAAGCCGAATTGGGATGCGCTCTGGCGGGATTGTCCTCATACCCTGGTCCAGACTTCCGGGGCTGCGGTAGGTCTGCCTGGTGGTCAGATGGGTAATTCCGAAGTAGGGCATCTGAATCTGGGTGCGGGCCGTGTGGTCTACCAGGAATATACCCGCGTCAGCCGCTCCATTCGCACCGGCTCCTTCTATACCAATCACACCCTGACGGATGCTGTGGATCAGGCTATCGCTGCCGATCGGGCGGTGCATGTGCTGGGGCTGCTGTCGCCTGGTGGTGTACACAGCCACGAGGATCAGATCCATGCCATGTTGCGCTTGGCTGTGGAGCGGGGATGTCGGCAGGTCTATCTGCATGCCTTCCTGGATGGCCGGGATACACCGCCGAAAAGTGCCTTGGCCTCGCTGGAACAGGTGGATACTCTTTTTGCTGAATTGGGTGCCGGTCGCATTGCCAGTCTGGTGGGTCGTTATTACGCCATGGACCGGGATCATCGCTGGCCCCGCATTCGAGAGGCTTATGAGCTCATGACCGAAGGGTGCGCCGAATATCAGGCGACTAGCGCGGTCAAGGCTCTGGAGATGGCCTACGCCAGAGGCGAGACAGATGAGTTTGTTAAGGCCACCACTATTCGGCCAGCAGGAAAGGGGGCAGCCTCTATTCAGGATGGCGATGTGGTGGTCTTCATGAACTACCGTTCTGACCGTGCCCGCCAGATTACCCGGCCCTTTATTGAACCCGACTTCAATGGCTTTGAGCGTCAGGTCAAGCCAGCTTTGTCCGCCTTTGTCAGCCTGACCGAGTATCAAAAGGATTTTGAGATTCCCGCGGCCTATCCACCGGAGCGATTGAGCAACGGTTTTGGCGAGTATGTGGCTCATGTGGGGCTGCATCAGCTACGTCTGGCGGAGACAGAGAAATATGCCCATGTCACCTTCTTTTTCAATGGGGGTGTCGAAGAGCCTTTTGAGGGGGAAGAGCGTATCCTGGTACCCTCACCCAGCGTGGCCACCTATGACTTGCAGCCAGCCATGAGTGCTCATGAGGTGACCCGTCATCTGATTGAGGCCATAGCGGGCGGTCGTTATGACAGCATCATTTGTAACTATGCCAACCCGGATATGGTCGGCCACACTGGCGATTTGGAGGCGGCTATTCTGGCCATAGAGGCTCTGGATCAGTGTTTGGGAGAGGTGGTTGTGGCGGTGCGACGGGTGGGCGCTGAACTGCTGATTACTGCCGATCATGGTAATGCGGAGCAGATGCAGGATGTCGAAAGCGGTCAGCCGCATACCGCCCACACCATGAACCCGGTGCCCCTGCTCTATGTTGGGGGACGGGATCTGCATCTGAAGGACAGGGGGGCGCTTTGTGATGTGGCACCGACACTGTTACAACTCATGGGACTGGATCCGCCAAGGGAGATGACGGGGCAGTCTTTGATCGAATCTGACTGATGTCGCGGACGGCCCGATACCTGTTGATTCTTTGTCTGAGTCATCTGGCCGTTTTGGCTGAGGCCTCGCCATCGTCGAATGAGGCCTTGACCGTCTATCAACAGGCATTCCGGCGCCATGATCTGCGTGTGGCACAACTGGCCTACCAAATCCACCGGATTTCTACCCAGTTGAAACGGCAGGAACAGGCGCTGGCCCAGCTTCGCCAGCGAGAACAAGCATCGGCCCAGGCATTGGCAGCCCAAAGTCAGGTGTTGGCTAGACAGGCCCAATGGCAATCTCGACTGGACCAGCAGACCAGTCTCCGCTGGATGCTGGCATCGGATACCCAAACCCTGGGGCGTCAGCTTCAGGATCAACGTTATTTGCATCAACAGCAACAACAGGTATTGATGCAGTGGTGGGTGCTCGATCGGGCCTGGCACCAGGATCAGGATAGGCTGAGCACAGAAATCCATCGCCAGGAGAGCCTGCAGCAGACCGCTGAACAGCGAGGGAAAGCGTTGGCTGCGGCAAAGGCGGTACGCCAGGCCTTTGTGGACAAGCTGAAACAGACCCTGGATGAGTCCACGTTGAACAGTCTTCAGGCCGAGAACAGCGGTTTGGGAGAGCTGATGGGGGAGCTGGATGAAGCACCAGAGGTGCCGGAAAAGAGGCCGGTTGAGGTGGCTCATCGTCCGCCACCACCCTTTGTCAAACAACGAGGCCGACTTGCTTGGCCGCTCAAGGGCAAACTCCTGGCTCGTTTTGGTTCCCTGCGTCGTACCGGTCAGGCCTGGGATGGGGTCTATATTCAAGCCGGGGAGGGGGCTGAGGTGCGGGCAGTGCATCCGGGACGGGTGGTCTATGCTGACGGATTGCGTGGTTTTGGGCTACTGCTGATTGTGGAGCACGACGATGGATATATGAGTCTCTACGGTCAAAATCAGCAACTGGCCAAACAACGGGGTGATTGGGTAGAAGCGGGTGAGACCCTGGCGCTGGCCGGGGCCGCAGCGGGAGATCGTCTGGGCGGCATCTACTTTGGTATCCGCCATCAAGGTAAACCTTTAAACCCTTCCAAATGGTGCCAGGGATTTTGACCCGCCTTCGGTAGTGTTATCTTAAAGCCCACTCAGAGGCCCAACAGGATTTTTTCATGAAGCTGAAACCCCTTCTTTTTGTGCTGGTGACTGTGATCCTTCCGCTGGCAACGCAGGCAGAGCCGCCTATGAAAGCGTCCCCAGCGTCGCAGAAGGCTCCTCAGCATCCTAAAAAGGCACCTAAAACAACCAATAGGCCGGGTAGCACCCCCTCTGTGGATAAGGCAAAGGCAGCAACACCTGCACAACAGGCTGACCCTTTACCGGTGGATGAACTCCACGCCTTTGCCGAGATCTTTGGCCGTATCAAGAATGACTACGTGGAAGAGGTGAGTGATAAAAAGCTGATCAAACAGGCCATTGTTGGCATGCTGTCGGGTCTCGATCCCCATTCCACCTATCTGGATCCCGAGGAGTACAAAGAGCTGCAAGAGGGGACCACGGGTACCTTTGGTGGGCTTGGTATCGAGGTGGGCATGGAGGATGGCTTCGTCAAGGTCATTACCCCCATTGATGACACCCCGGCCAAGGCAGCGGGTATCCAGGCAGGCGACCTCATCATCCGTCTCGATGATCAAAGCGTCAAAGGCATGGCGTTGGGTGACTCGGTCAAGTTGATGCGTGGCGAGCCGGGCACAAAGCTTCGTCTCACCATCATCCGAGAAGGTCGCGACAAACCCTTTGAGGTGACTATTGAGCGTGCGGAAATCAAGGTAAAAAGCGTTAAATATGAGAGTCTGGAACCGGGTTATGCCTATGTGCGCATTACCACCTTCCAGGCCAGAACCTATCAGGATCTGAAGGCGGCCATCAAGGCGCTAACGGCTGATGAGCAGATGATCAAAGGGTTGGTGCTGGATCTGAGGAACAACCCCGGTGGCGTGCTCAATGCGGCTGTTGCGGTGAGTGATGCCTTTTTGGAGGATGGTCTGGTGGTTTATACCCAGGGGCGCCGGGCTGATTCTCAGGTGCGCTTTTCCGCGGGCCCCGGTGATCTGATTTCCGGGGCGCCGATTATCGTGTTGGTCAATGGCGGATCGGCCTCTGCTGCTGAGATTGTGGCAGGGGCGCTACAAGACCGTAAGCGCGCTATCATCATGGGTCGCCAGACCTTTGGCAAGGGCTCGGTGCAGACCGTCATTCCCGTGGGTAAACACGGTGCCGTTAAATTAACGACTGCCCGCTACTTTACTCCCTCAGGCCGTTCCATCCAGGCTGAAGGTATCTCGCCGGATATCCCCCTGGAACAGCTAAAAATGGCGGTGCGTGAGCCCAAAACCCAGTTGGGTCAGGTCAAAGAGGCCAACCTGGCACACCATTTGGATAACCCAGGGGGCCAGGCTGGTAAAAAACCGACGGGGTTGGCGGCCAAAACGATGGAAAACAATAATAAGCCCGACTCGAAGGATCAGCGTCCTCTGGTGGAAAGGGATTACGAGTTATACCAGGCATTGACCCTGCTGAAAGGGCTGGCCATTTTGGATCAGAAACATGTACAGACAGTGGTGGAACAGAAACAGGAGGCAACCAAAGCCAAGGCTCCGTAGCGGGAGGCGTGCCTCCGCCCATTTGTTACTGCTGTTATTGGCGGTGGTCTGGTGGCCACTGTTGGCAGCTGAATCGCCTGGCGCTCCAAGGATTGCCCTGGTTATCGATGATATGGGCTATAGCGCAGAGTATGGCCATGCGGCTCTGGCGCTGCCAGGTGATATTACCTTCTCTTTTTTGCCCCATGCACCCCACAGTCGGGAGCTGAGCCGGGAGGCCCATCGGCGTCACAAAGAAATTCTGCTGCATCTGCCTATGGAGTCCAACGATGATGCCCCGCTTGATGAGGGGGGTCTCCTGAGTAATATGCATCGACGGCAGTTTTACCAGACGCTTCTGGCTGATTTGGATAGCCTGGAGCACGTGGTAGGCGCCAATAATCATATGGGCAGCCGTTTGACCCGTGATGCCAATGCCATGGGCTGGCTGATGTTTGGGCTCAAAAGCTACGGAGATCTCTTTTTTCTCGACAGTTTGACGACGGAAGAGAGCGTAGCAACCCAGGTTGCTCGCGAGAAAGGTCTGCCTTCAGCCAGAAGGGACATCTTTTTAGACCATGAACGCAGCACCCTGGTTATCTCTTACCAGTTGCATAAATTGGTCAAAATCGCCAAGCAGAGGGGCTATGCCATTGGTATCTGCCATCCCTATCCAGAGACGCTACAAGTGTTGAGCCGCCTTTTGCCCGATCTGCATAAAACCAGTGTGACCATGGTGCCCCTGTCACAGTTGGTGAAACGACGAGTGTCGGAACGACAACAGCAGCAGTCAGAGGTTGGTGCAAGTTCTGAGAAGGTTCCATCTTCTGGGCAATATGGTGATTGATGTCAGTCGCGCTGTCTGTCCACCGGAGCTAAGACCGTCCGGCGGCAAAACCGCCGGACCTGTTTCGGTAAAAATCGCGGTTATTTGACGGTGGTCAGGCCGACCATTTCCCAGTCCTGCATGCCACCCCGATACCATTTAAGTTTGATCGGCGGGTAGCCGAGATTGACCAGGGTGTGGATGTTGTGGGCGGATTGTCCGCACCAGATGCCGTTACAGAAGAGCACCAGGGTTTTGGCGTTGGAGAAGTCCCATTTGCCGTTGGCGCCCTTTTTGCCACCGAATTGCTCGGTCAGGATCTTATCGCGGGTGGCCACCTCAGCAGTCTCGAAGGGGGCGCTGTCCCGGGGGCTGATCTTGATCCAGGGGATATTGACTGAGCCTGGTATGGTGCCACGCAGGATCCACTCCGGGGTGCGGGAGTCTACCACCACCACGGGCTCACCTTTACTGGTCCGAGAGAGATAGTCCAGCACCTCCAGTTCGCCGATGGTCTCTATCTCCGGATGCAGGCTGATGGGGCTGATGCAAAAGGGCGGACAGTGGCGTGAGGTTTTGAGGTAAAGCGGATTGATCTTGTGGTCTTCGTTCTGGTTGCGCATGATGACCACATCCTTGCCGTTGTGCTGCACCGTGATGGAATCCAGCTGCTCGGTGATCTTTACCTCCATCTCCTCTGCTTGCGTGATTGTTGCGAACAGGGCCGCGCTGAGAGCCATCAGGGCCACGCCCAGGATCTTTTTGATTTGCATTGCGTTACTTCCTCGTGCTTTGGATTGAGGTCTGGGAAACGCGGAATGGATCGCGCTTTCCTATTCTAAAGTGAATTCTTACTGCACAGCCCCATGGCGCTTGACTGGCCAATGGTGGGCACAGGGCCTATGCCTGTGACCATAAAGCATGCTTTGTGCCAATAGTCTGGCAATGAGGCTATAAGCCACTGGTAACACTATTTGTACCCTTATGTTCAGGATTTGAAGTTGATGACTGATGGCCTGAATAAGGATTGGATACATTGCGAAATGCAATCATGGGTTGCAAAAAAAAGGGGGGGGCCTAGTCTGTGAATCTGAATTGCTGTTCCTGCTGAGGTTCCACTATGGTCAAACCTGTCTATCAACTGCTCTTTATCGATGATGATCCTAAGGCCGGGGCGCTTATGATGCGTTTTTGTGAGGAGACAGAGTTTCAGTGCCATAGCTATCGCAGCCCACAAGAGGGGTTGGCCCATTTCCACCGCCAGGGCTGTGATCTCATCATTACCGACTTGCGTATGCCAGGCATGACCGGTGTGGAGCTGTTGCGTCAGGTACGTGAGACCAATACTGAGATACCGGTGATTCTGATTACCGCCTACTCCACGGTGGACGATGCCATTGAGGCATTACGTCTGGGGGCCACGGATTTCCTGCGCAAGCCCTTCGATATGGATGAGTTGCTGCTGCTGGCACGCAATACCTTGGAACGAACCCAACTGAAGCAGGAAAATCAGCTGCTGAAGCGCCAGCTCAAAACCCAGTGGCAGGACCAGGGGTTGATCGGCCATTCCGATGCCCTGGGTAAGGTCAAGGCGCTGATCGAGAAGGTGGCTGATGTCAATTGTACGGTCATCATTAATGGTGAGTCCGGCACCGGGAAGGAGTTGGTGGCCCGCGCCATCCATCGCCTTGGCCCCACAGCCGACAGCCCTTTCATGGCCGTGGATTGCGGGGCGCTGAGCGATAATCTCCTCGCCTCCGAGCTCTTTGGCCATGAAAAGGGGGCCTTTACCGGTACCAGCAACATGCGCCGGGGGCTGTTTGAGTCGGCCCGGGCTGGCACGGTGTTTCTGGATGAGATCGGTAATATCTCTGAGTCCATGCAAACCAAACTGCTGCGCGTCTTACAGGAACGTCAGATTACAAGAGTGGGCGGCGTGACACCCATTGAAGTGGATGTGCGCATTCTGGTGGCCACCAATGCTGATCTGGCGCAAATGGTGAAAGAGGGCAGTTTCCGCATGGATCTCTATCACCGGCTGAATGTCATTCGCATCCTGATGCCGCCTTTGCGCGAGAGGCGTGAGGATATTCCCATGTTGGCCCAGTACTTTCTCGAGCATTTTGCGGTTACCTATAAACGGAGTGTACAGGGCTTCACTCATGAAGGGTTGCAGCGTTTGCAGGCCTATCCATGGCCCGGCAATGTACGTGAGCTGCGCAACGTGGTGGAGCGCCATGTCGTGCTGGCCAGTGATCCCAAGCTCTCTATTGATGATCTGGGCGAGGGGGAGGGTGAGATCTGCGGATTGATTGAGGATTGGCCCAGTCTGCAAGAGCTGGAAAAGCGCTATATCCAGAAGGTGCTGGTGGAGTCAAACGACAACCGGGCCCATGCCGCAGCCATTCTGGGGATCGACAAATCGACCCTTTGGCGCAAATTACAGGCCTACGGGGCCTGATTCTCTTAAGTGTCTAAGGCCGAAAGGCGCACAACTGTCGATTGCAATGTGTCCATTGCAATTTGCACTTCTTTCTTGCCTGGGTCTCGGGTCGAGCAGGGCCACTCTTTCGGTCTATGGTGGCCGATTATATTTTTATCTTTTTGATTAAAAATATCTTTCATTGTTTTTTTTGCCTGACACTTTGTTGTTGGTAGAAGTTGGCACGATTGCTGTAATTACACCTGTGACAATGGCCCGGCTATCGGCAATGGGTCCCACACAAGAGAGGATGGAGGAGATCAATGATCAATGGGTTTTCAAAGCCTGGGCGTAGCGCCGGTCTGGTATCGGCGCTGGTGCTTGGCATTGCGCTGGGTAGTTTCGCTCCCATAAGCGTTGCCGCTGACGAGACATCGGCCTCGGTAGTGGCCATGGGCAAAAAGGTGGCCGAGGATCGCAAAAAAGGCAACTGCCTTGCCTGTCATCAGGTGGGTGATGGCGTGGCGCCTGGCAATATCGGCCCATCTCTGGCTGGCGTGAAGAAACGTTTTGATAAGACGGGGCTGCGGGCTCAGATTCAGGATGCTCGAGGCAAAAACCCCTTTACCCGTATGCCACCTTTTGGGGCTCATCACATTCTGTCCGCCGAAGAGATCGACCAGATTGTTGAGTATCTCTACACGCTGTGAGGCCCTACGTGTTCGATAACCCGCTGTGCGCCCGGGATAACCAGGGTGCAAGCATGAGGAGTAAGACCTAATGAAGATTGATTCCAAACGTCGCGTTTTTCTGAAAGGCTCCCTAACCGTTGGCAGTTTGAGCCTGGCCGCTGGATTGCTTGCCCCGGGTGCCCTACTGGCAGCCTGGAATGCCGATGCCTTTAAGGCCAAGGCGGAGGCGGATGCCATCAAGGCGCTCTATGGCAGCGGGGAGACCGAGGCCAGTGACGCTATCAGCATTCAGGCTCCGGAAATTGCTGAAAACGGTGCGGTGGTGCCGATCAAGATCACCACCAGTCTTAAGGCAGAAAGCATCAGTATCGTCGCTTCCAATAATCCGGCTCCGCTGACCAGTACCTTTTTGTTAGGTGAGGGGGCCGAGGCCTTTACCTCTACCCGCATCAAGATGGGGAAGACCGGTGATGTCGTGGCCCTGGTCAAGGTCGGCGACAAGGTCTACAGCGCCCGCAAGGGGGTCAAGGTCACCATTGGTGGTTGTGGCGGCTGATAGTCCGCAGACCAGATCCCCAAAGCCGATTCAAATTCAGAGGAAAATCCCATGGCAAAGAGCATGAAAGTACGCGCCAAGTTGAAAGATGGCCTGGCCGATATCAAGGTACTCATTACCCACCCGATGGAGGGGGGGAATCGCAAGGACAAAACAACAGGCAAGGAGATCGAGCCCCATTTCATTCAAGAGGTGGTGATGTCGGTAAATGACAAGCCCGCCTTTACCGCCATGCTCAGTGGCGGCATATCCAAAAACCCCTACTTGAACGCCATCGTGGCGGCCAAGGCAGGCGACACCCTCAAGGTGGCCTGGACAGATAATAAAGGCGGCTCGGACAGCATTGAGACCCCGGTTAAATGATGATGGTGGATAGCGTGCGGAGCAAAATGATGAAAAAAACCTTCATGGCGACACTGGCCTTGGCAGTATTGGTGGTTTTCCAACCGTCGCAGGCAGCTTCCCCCAAGGAGGATGTGGAAAAAATTCGGACCTACTTCAAAAAGAAGTTTCCCCATGTGCCCTTTGATGAGTATGTCAATGGCGTCTATGCCATCGACAAGATCTCCCGAGATACCTGGATGGCGATCGAAGAGTTTCCCCCCTATGAACCCTTCATTGAAGAGGGTGAGGAGATGTGGAATACCCCTTTTGCCAATGGCAAAGGCTATAAGGATTGCTTCAAGGATGGCCCGGCCCAGCGCAAGAACTATCCTCATTGGGACAGTAAGCGCAAGATGGTCGTGACCCTGCCGCTGGCCATCAACGAGTGTCGTGAGGCCAATGGGGAAAAACCCCTTAAATACAAGAAGGGACCCATCGCCTCGCTGCTCTCCTATATGAGCCATCAGTCACGGGGCCAGACCATTGATGTCAAGGTTCCCAACAGGGATGCCTTGGCGGCCTATGAAAAGGGCAAGCAGTTTTACTTTGCTCGTCGCGGTGAGCTGAACTTCTCCTGCGCCATGTGCCACTTTGAGAGCGCTGGCAACAACCTTCGAGCCGATATTCTCAGCCCTGCACTGGGTCATGCCACAGGCTGGCCTGTTTATCGGGCGAAATGGAACGATATGGGTACCCTGCATCGCCGCTTTACCGGCTGTAACAAGCAGGTTCGCGCCAAGCCGTTCAAGGCCCAGGGTGAGGAGTATCGCAATCTGGAGTACTACCTGACTTACATGAGCAATGGTCTTAAATTCAACGGCCCATCGGCAAGAAAATAACCAGAATCCGCAGCAGGGCTGCCCTGTGGCCATGCTGATCGGTGAAGAGGATAAAGAGATGATGAAACAGATTGCACTGGGTGCGGCACTGATGGCCTCCAGCCTGATGGTGATGGCGGCAGATCCTGCCCAGGATTTTAAAAAGGGCTATGACGCTGCTGAAGCGGCACGAGCCAGGGCCGGAAAAGCCGGGGGTGAGTGGCGGGATACCAAGAAGGTGCTGGAGAAAGCCAAGGTGGCGGCTGATAAAGGGGACTTTGCCAAAGGTATTAAGCTGGCCAACAAAGCCAAGTTTCAGGCAGATACGGGCTATCAGCAGGCTGTCGATCAGCAGGGGAAAGATTTGACCCCAGGCTATTTGAGATAGGGGCGGCTGTTCCCTTTAGTATTAGGAAATCTGTGATGAGTTTGTCCCGTCGAGAGTTTTTACGCACCCTGGGCTTGGCTGCTGCGGCAGGCCTTGTGCCCCGGTCGGTCTTTGCCAGTACCAAGGCGCCGACGGACCTTTATGAAGTGCCCAGGTTTGGCAATGTGCGTCTGATGCACATTACCGATACCCATGCCCAGCTTCTGCCCATCTATTTCCGTGAGCCTAATGTGAATCTGGGGATCGGTGCGGCTCAAGGCAAGGCACCTCATCTGGTTGGAGAGACGTTGCTCAAGCACTTTGGCCTGCCTGCCGGAGGTATTGAATCCCACGCCTTTACCTATCTGAATTTTGCGGAGGCGGCAAAGATCTATGGCAAGGTGGGTGGCTTCGCCCACCTGAAGACCCTGGTGGATCAGCTGCGTAGCCAGTACGGTGCGGATCGTACTTTGTTGCTGGATGGTGGCGATACCTGGCAGGGCTCGGGTACGGCACTGAAAACCCGCGGCATGGACATGGTGGAGGCCTGTAATCTGCTGGGGGTGGATGTGATGACCGGCCACTGGGAGTTTACCTACAGGGATGAAGAAGTGATCAAGAACATCCTGGCTTTTAAGGGCGACTACGTTGGTCAGAACATCAAAGTCAAAGATGAAGCCCTGTTCGACTATCGCTTTGCCGATTTTGATGGCTTTGACGAAGATAGCGGCCATGCCTTTAAGCCCTATGTGATGAAAGATCTGGGTGGGGTGCGGGTGGCGGTAATTGGTCAGGCCTTTCCTTACACCCCCATTGCCAATCCGCAGCGCTTTATCCCGGACTGGACCTTCGGTATCAATGATGAGGATATGCAGGCTCTGGTGGATAAGATCCGGGCCAAAGAGAAGCCAGGCCTGGTGGTGGTGCTGTCCCACAACGGCATGGATGTAGATCTGAAGATGGCCTCCGTGGTGCGGGGTATCGATGCCATCTTTGGCGGCCATACCCATGATGGTATGCCGAGTGCCACCGAGGTCAGCAATACTGGAGGCAAGACCCTGGTGACCAATGCCGGTTCTAACGGTAAATATGTCGGCGTCATGGATTTCGATGTGCGTGATGGCAGGCTTCAGGACTACCGCTATCGGTTGCTGCCCGTTTTCTCCCATCTGCTCCCCGCCAATGCGGAGATGTCGGCCTATATTGACCAGGTTCGCAAGCCCCACCTGTCCTGGCTGCAGGAAGAGCTGGCTGTGGCAGATCAGGTGCTCTATCGGCGTGGCAATTTCAACGGTACCTTCGATCAGCTCATCTGTAACGGGTTGCGCCAGCAGATGGATGCACAGATCTCCCTGTCACCAGGTTTCCGCTGGGGCACCTCCGTCCTGCCGGGACAGAGCATCACCATGGAGAACCTGCTGGACCAAACCTGCATGACTTATCCCGAGACCTACCGGCGCGAGATGACGGGTGCTGAGATCAAGCTGATTCTGGAGGATGTCTGCGACAATCTCTTCAACGCCGATCCCTATTATCAACAGGGCGGAGATATGGTGCGACTCGGCGGTCTGGATTACGTGTGTGAACCAGGTGCTGGCATGGGAAAACGGATCAGTCAGATGACCCTGGATTCGGGTGAGAAGGTGGAGGCAAACAAAAAATATCCGGTTGCCGGTTGGGCTACGGTGGGTGCCCAGTCGCCCGGAGCACCGGTATGGGATGTGGTGGCCGATTATCTGCGAGATCGCAAGTCAGCCAAGATCGAAAAGATCAATACGCCCAAACTCAAAGGGGTCGTAGACAATCCCGGTCTCGCCTCTTAAGCCAAGAGACTTCTGCTTGGAGTGTGTTGCCCGATCTTATGATCGGGCTTTTTTTGCTTTTTTTTCCTAATGGCCGCACAATTTGCGCCCTAAAATTCGCGGAAAAACTGATTGCTCGGTCTTTCCTTGTCGGTCGAATGCCCTGGCTGGGGATTCGGCGCTTTTTCTAAAAATCTCTTAAGGGGAAATATCATGCGTTTGATTCTTTTGGGTGCTCCAGGCGCCGGCAAGGGTACTGTGGCCAAGATGCTGACTGCTACCGATGGTTCTGTACAGATTTCTACCGGTGATATCCTGCGTGCTGCGGTGAAAGAGGGCACGGATCTGGGTAAAGAGGCTCAGGGCTATATGACCCGTGGCGAACTGGTACCCGATTCCCTCATCATGGGCATCATGGGTGAGCGTCTGCTGGAAGACGATTGCAAGAGTGGTTTCCTGCTGGACGGTTTCCCTCGCACCATTCCTCAGGCAGAGGCCCTGAAGGAGCTGCTGGCCAAGCTCAGTCTGACCCTGGATGGTGTGGTCAATCTCAATGTACCCCGTGATGTTATCCTGGATCGTCTGACCACCCGTCGCACCTGCGTCGAATGTGGCGCTATCTATAACGTCAAGAGCAACCCCCCCAAGGTTGAGGGTGTTTGCGATGCTTGTGGTGGCAAGGTGGTTCAGCGCGATGATGAAACCGAAGAGGCCATTTCCAAGCGCCTGGACGTGTTCAACGAACAGACCGCGCCTTTGGTGGGTTTCTACGAGAAGGAAGGCATGCTGCTGGATATCCAGGCCACCTCCAGCGATGCTGTATTGGATGCCATTAAGGCCCATCTGAAGATCGCCTGATCATCGATGGTTCTGTTTGCGGCCTTTTCCAGTTGGGGGAGGCCGCTTCTCTACCGCCCCCCCTCAATTTGTCGCTGAATGCAGCTGAGCAGCTGTTTTTCGTCGGGCGGCTGGCCGCTCTGCTGGGCGTTCCAGAGTAGGGCTTCTAGGCAGGCCATCATCTGATGCTGAATGTTGTGGTCGTCATCCCCCTGGGTTTGCAGAAGTTTCAGGTAGAGTTTGCGGATGCCCTGGGGACGATCGCTTCTAAGTTGTTCCTGAAGGCTGATATGTAGGCCCATATGCAGAAAGGGGTTGGGCGCATCGGCTGGAAAGTCCCGGTCTAACGAGCTATCCCCTGCATCCAGAAGTCGGTGATATTCGGGATGTGTCTGTATCACCTCGGCAATCAGCTGTTCCATGGCATCCAACGGCGCCTGATTCTGCATTTTCTGGCGGCAGGTCAGAAAAACCTGCCGGATACCAAGGCGGTCATTGCCATACATCTTTTATTGGAACAACCGGTTCCAGGCACTGCCTTTGCTCGAAGCGGTCAGTCTGGCGGATTCCTGCGTTCCAGTGGGAATGTCCAGGTCAGCCAGTTCGCCCAGGTCAGTCCCGATTGGAGCGACATCGCGGATATGCAGATCCTGCAGTAACAGGTCTCCTGGCTCCAGCCTGGCAATACTGGAACGCATATGCAGTATCAGTCCGGCATTGTCAGATTCCAGGTCCCCATTCACCCGCACTTCCGCCCTGGAGCCTTTTTGAAAGGCCGGTATTTCCGTCGGTGGCGCACTATGTTCCTGATCCAGGAAACTCAACTGCCCGGCCCATGTTGGTAAGGTGATGAGGCCAGAAATGATAGCGATCCAGGCGGAAATAATGGGCTTGTTCATGGGGACCTTCCTATGTGACTTTAGTCATCGGGAAAAGGAAAGACGTTCATCTGGTGCTCGTTGACGCCTTTCATATATTCGTTATTGGGGTACTTGGTGTTGGTGTAGTCCTTGATGCGAATGGCCTTGTGGAGTTCTGCGGGTTGTTCCCGGTTATAGACAGTGACATGCATCAGCTCAGTCAGGACACCGACATCATTGGCTACGCGAAATTGGGCATACAGGTTGTCGTAAGAGGTGTTGGCCAGATCCTTTCGGCTTTGCAGCAAATCATTTTCTGTATTGAGCACATCCAGTAGGGTGCGTTCGTTGAGATTGAACTGCTGGACGTAAGCATCACGGGTTTTGGCACTGGCAGATACCTGGCTACGCAGGATGGGTATCTGTCTGCGGGTAGTACGTAGTGCGGTACAGGAAAGGCGAACGCTCTCTTCCACTTCCCGATGGGTACGATTGCGGACATCCTTTGCCTGGTTGACCAGATGAGCGGTTTCCCGGCGACGGGCACTGTCCTTGCCACCGTTGTACAGGTTCCAACGCATGCGCAACATGGCCGAGGCATCACTGTCCTCTCCCTGGCTTCCGTCGAGATCAAAATTCCGGCTCGCCCCCAGCTCTAAATCGACTCGGGGATGGAAGACGCCAGAGGAGGATTCATACTGCTCGGTAGCCTCGTCCACGTCGGCGTAAGCGGATTTGAGGGTAGGGTGGTTTTCCAGGGCGGAAATGACCGCGTCTCTGGTTTCGCAATTGGGCAAATCTTTGCTTAAGCCATGGGGTTTGGTGAGTTTGCCGGGATCTTCACCAACGACGCGGTTGAAGGTCGTTTTGGCATCCTCCAGGTTAGCCCTGGCAGCGGCCACACTGTTTTGGGCCAGGGCGAGGCGGGCGTTAATCTGGTCAAGGTCGGCGGTGCGACCTACGCCGGAATCACTGCGCAGTTTGACTTGATCCCGGATACGCTGGTGAATGCCCAGACTTTGTCTGGATAGGCGTAGGAGCTCCTGATTGCGCAACACATCCAGGTAGGCCTGGGCCGCCCGTAGCGCAGCGGCATTGGCATCCCCCAACAGTTTGTGGGCAGAGGCCCGTGCTTTTGCGCGGAAACGTTCTGTCTCATTGGTGGTTGTGTGTCCATCGTAGAGATTCTGGGTGACGAGAAGTCCCAGTTCTTTTCGTGTCAGATCCAGGCCGTTTCTACGACCGTTGATTCTGGTGGTGTTGTTGTCACTCCACTCCCGCCCGATGCCGGCGGTCAAATCTACTTTGGGAAAATAGCCCGCTTTGGCCTGACGAATCTGCTCACGGTCGGCCAGATATTGGTTGCGGCTAAATTGCACCAGAGGGTTTGAATTTACGGTCTGTTGTACCACGTCGTGAAGGGTCCTTGCACTTGCTTGGCCAGCCAAGCCAAAACAAACGGTAATGGCAAGTGGGGTAAGTAGCCGGCTGCCCTTTACAGGCTTGTCGAAACCTGGATTTTGCATCAGTATTCCTCATGGCTGTGTAGAAGGATAGGTTAAAAAAATCTGAAATTCAAGCATTTGCCAAGATAACTTAGAGCTTTTTATTATGTTGTGTTGGCGTGGGACTGCTCAGTACTATCCTTAGCGCATTGCTGTTCCTGATTTTTGGAACAAAAATTTTAACAGCTAACTATGCGTCTGGCTTGACAATTGTTTACAAAATGGCAGGAAGTATTGGGCTTCAGTTTGGGCAGTAATTTAAGGTGAACTGTTAGGTATAGTCAGTAATCTAATGAATTTTATAATGGCTTAAAGTGTGGTTTATTGTTCTGGTTGGGGTGGGCATTCGGTCATCTCTGTCGGGTTGAGGTAAGTCCATACCCTGTGCGGAACCCGGCAATTCGCATTGCTGGATTGGCGATTAACGGTTATACCCACGTTAGTGGTTGCTCGCAGAGACAAGGAGCGGGTGACTTTGAGAGAATCTGTGCGCGGGAGTGGCAAGACTTCCTCAAAACTACGCCTAACTTTGGATTTTATTCGATGCGAGAATACTTACTGATTCTGATCGGCACTATCCTGGTCAACAATTTCGTTTTGGTGAAATTTCTTGGCCTTTGCCCCTTCATGGGTGTTTCCAAAAAACTGGAGACGGCTTTGGGTATGGGGCTGGCAACCACCTTTGTCATGACACTGTCCGCAGCTTGTGTCTACCTGCTGAATGACTACCTCCTGATCCCTTTGGGTCTGGGCTACATGCGAACCATCGCCTTTATCTTGGTGATTGCTGTGGTGGTGCAGTTCACCGAGATGGTGATGCACAAAACCAGCCCGGTGCTTTATCAGGTGTTGGGGATTTTCCTGCCCCTGATTACCACCAACTGTGCGGTGCTGGGTGTGGCCCTGCTTAATGTGCAGGAATCCCACGATTTTATTGAATCGGTACTCTACGGATTTGGTGCGGCGGCGGGCTTCTCTCTGGTGCTAATCCTGTTTGCAGGGGTACGTGAGAGGGTTGCGGTGGCAGATGTGCCGACACCTTTTCAGGGTAGTGCCATTGCTCTGGTGACAGCAGGGCTCATGTCCATGGCATTCATGGGCTTTGCCGGTTTGGTTTCCTAACAATAATTTAGGGTTGCTTTGTGATTGCGATCATTGCTATTGCGCTGTTGGCACTGATACTGGGTTTGTTGCTCGGCTATGCCTCTTTGCGCTTTCATGTCGAGGGAGATCCCATTGCGGACAAAATCGACGCCATCTTGCCTCAAACCCAGTGTGGTCAGTGCGGCTATCCCGGTTGTAAACCCTATGCGGAGGCCATTGCTGCCGGTGAGGCCGAGATCAATCACTGTACCCCGGGCGGTGAGACCGTTGTCATTGCCCTGGCAGATCTGTTAGGCCGTGAGGTGCCGACCGATGGTGCGGTCGAGAAAAAACTGCCCATGGTGGCCTTCATCGATGAACAGTCCTGTATTGGCTGTACCCTTTGCATCCAGCAATGCCCCGTGGATGCCATCGTCGGCTCTGCCAAGCATCTGCACACCATCCTCAGTAAGGAATGTACCGGTTGTGAGCTTTGCTTGCCCCCTTGCCCGGTGAGCTGCATCCAGATGAAACCCGTACCGACCGGTACACAGCAATGGGTTTGGCCCTACCCCGATAATCGACGGCGTAGTTTGCATAAAGCCATAGAGAAGGAGGGAGCGGCATGAGCATGCCCCATGTCCGTACCCCCTCGGGTCGTACCCTCTGGCGTTTCCATGGTGGTATTCATGTGCCTGATGAAAAGGCACTCTCCAATGGCTCGGCGGTCGCTGAGGGGTTCATTCCCTCCCAGTTGATCCTGCCGTTGCAACAACATATTGGTGAGGCGGCCAAATCTCTGGTTCAGGAGGGTGACACGGTGCTCAAAGGCCAGCTCATCGCTCAGGGGGTTGGGGTGGTCAGTGCCAATCTGCATGCGCCCACCTCCGGGGTGGTGCGGGAGATTACGCCCTATCAGGTGCCACACGCCTCTGGTCTGAGCGCAGTCTCGATTGTTCTGGAGCCCGATGGCAAAGATGTTTGGGCAGAGTTGCCTGAGCCGCTACCTCATTTTGAAGAGCTGGATCCGGGCAAGGTCACCGAGCGCATTCGCTGGGCCGGTATCGTCGGCCTGGGAGGGGCGGCCTTTCCTGCGTCGGTCAAGCTGTCGCCGGGGCCGGAGCGGGCGATCCATACCCTGATTATCAACGGTGCTGAGTGTGAGCCCTATATTACCTGTGATGACCGCCTGATGCGCGAGCAGGCCGAGAAGGTGCTCAATGGCGTGCGCATTCTGCGTCATGTGCTGGATATCACCGGCGAGTGCCTCATCGGTATTGAAGATAACAAGCCGGAGGCCATCGCGGCCATGAGCGAGGCTCTGGCGACTCACCCCATTCCCGATACCGAGATCGTGGTGATTCCCACCCTCTATCCCAGTGGTGGCGAAAAGCAGTTGATTCGCATCCTGACTGGCAAGGAGATTCCGAGCAAAGGCATTCCTGCCCATATCGGTATCGTTTGTCACAATGTGGCCACGGCGGCTGCGGTGGCCAATGCGGTGCTGGAGGGGCGGCCCCTGATCTCCCGTATCGTCACGGTGACCGGGCGAGGTGTGGCCCAGCCCGGTAATCTGGAGATACTGAACGGTACTCTGGCAGCGGAGGTCATCGCCCATAGGGGGGGCTATCTGGGCCAGGCGGATCGATTGATTCTGGGTGGCCCCATGATGGGACAGACTCTGTTGAACGATGCCATCCCCATGACCAAGGGCGGTAACTGTCTATTGGTGCCAGGGCCCGAGGAGTTGTTGGATCCGGGTGAGGCCGGGGCCTGTATTCGTTGTGGAGAGTGTGCCCGTTCCTGTCCCATGCAACTTCTACCGCAGCAGATGTATTGGTATGCCCGTGCCAAAAATTTCGATAAGGTGCAGGAATATCATCTGTTTGACTGTATTGAATGCGGTTGCTGCGCTCAGATGTGTCCCGCCCATATTCCTTTGGTACAGTATTATCGCTATGCCAAGACCAGCATCTGGCAGCAGCAGGCCGAGTCGCGCAAGTCCGAATCGGCCCGCAAGCGCCACGAGGCCCAGGTGACCCGGTATGAACGTCTGGAGCGGGAGAAAAAAGAGCGTCTGGCGAAAAAGGCGGCAGCACTGAAGAAGCCCCCCCCGAGCTCGGGTGAAGACGATAAAAAAGCGGCCATCGATGCTGCCTTGCAGCGTGCGAAAGAGAAGAAGAGCGCTCAGGCCCAGGCAGGCGTTGCCCCGAAAAATACCCAAAACCTAACACCTGACCAGCAGCGTCAGGTCGAGGCGGCTGAGCGTCGTCGTAGTGAATCGGTTGAGTCCGGCGAATCAGAGTCATAATCTATGGAATTTATTACCCTTTCCTCGCCTCATGCCACCCGCCAGAACCGGGTCTCCCGTGTCATGTTGCATGTCCTGCTGGCTCTGGTTCCCGCCATTATTGCCCTGACCTATTATTTCGGCTGGGGCGTACTGATCAATCTGGCCACCGCTACTCTGGTGGCGGTGGCAGCAGAGGCAGGGATCGTCTGGCTGCGCGGTCGCCCGGTCAAGCCGATGGTCGGTGATTTCAGTGCGGTGGTGACCGCCTGGCTGTTCGCGGTGGCTGTGCCACCCCTATTGCCCTGGTGGATGACAGTGATTGGCATGCTGTTCGCCATTGTCATGGTCAAGCAGCTTTATGGTGGCCTGGGCTATAACCCTTTCAATCCAGCTATGGCGGCCTATGTCCTGTTGCTCATCTCCTATCCGGTGGAGATGACTTCCTGGCTGCTGCCACGGATGCTTAATGAGCACATGCTGAGTTTCACTGATACCCTGGGCATCATCTTTCGGGGCGAATTTCCGCCGGGCCTGACCCTGGACGCACTCAGTGGTGCCACCCCGCTGGATGAGATGCGCACCCAGCTGGACATGAACCTGACGGTAGAAGAGATTCGGGCTGCCAGCCCGCTGTGGGGTGATTTCGGTGCCCGTGGCTGGGAGTGGATCGGGAACTGGATCTTCCTCGGCGGCCTTTGGATGCTCTATCAGCGGGTCATCAGCTGGCACATCCCGGTGGCCATGCTGGGGTCGTTGTTGCTCTGTTCCATGTTTTTCTTCCTGATCGATCCAGATACCCATCCCTTTGGGCTTTTTCACCTGTTCAGTGGCGGTGCCATGCTGGGTGCCTTTTTCATCGCGACAGACCCTGTCAGTGCCTGCACGACCAAGACCGGGCAATTGATCTACGGTGCTCTCATCGGCTTTATCGTCTATGCCATCCGAAGTTGGGGGGGCTATCCGGATGCGGTGGCCTTTGCGGTGCTGCTGATGAATCTTGCCGCCCCCACCATCGATTACTACACCCCGCCGCGTGTGGTGGGCTATGGGGATAAGTCATGAAAGGCTCGCTGAAAGCCATTGCCATCTCCGGGGGCGTGCTGGCCATCTTTGCCATCCTGGGCACGGCGCTGGTGGCCTTCACCCATCACCAGACCAAGGATCAGATTGCGGCCAACGAGCGTCAGGCCCTGTTGGACAAGCTGGCGGTGCTGGTACCGCCAGCGGCTATCGACAACAACATGCTGGAGGATCGCATTGAGGTGCACAAGGCCGAGCTGCTGGGCGCACCCACGACGACCGTCTATCGGGCGCGACTCAAGGGCCAGCCGGTGGCCGTGGTGCTGAACTCGGTGGTGCCGGATGGTTATGCCGGTCCCATCAATCTCCTGGTGGCGGTGAATCGGGATGGTACCCTGGGTGGTGTGCGGGTGATCTCGCACAAAGAGACCCCCGGGCTGGGGGATCGGGTGGAAGAGACCCGGTCGGATTGGGTGCTGAGTTTCAATGGAAAATCCCTCAGCGATCCCAGCGAGGAGAACTGGAAGGTGAAGCGCGATGGCGGCTACTTCGACCAGTTCACCGGTGCCACCATCACCCCCCGTTCCATCGTCAAGGCGGTCAAAAACACGCTCATTTATGTGCGCGAGCAGGGTGATCGCCTCTATAACCAGAAGGCTCAGCCCAAGGCTGAGAAGGAGGCGAACTGATGGCGACCTCAGGCTACGGGCCAATCATCAAGGACGGGCTCTGGAACAATAACCAGGCCCTGGTGGCTCTGTTGGGTCTGTGCCCCCTGCTGGCGGTGACCAGTACCGCGATTAACGGTCTGGGCTTGGGGCTGGCCACCACGGCGGTGCTGGTGATGTCCAATGTCTCCATCTCCCTGATCCGTCATTGGGTGCGGCCCGAGGTGCGACTGCCCGTGTTCGTGCTGGTGATCGCCTCCTTCGTCACGGCGGTGGAACTCAGCATGAACGCCTGGTTCTTCGAGCTGCACAAGATCCTGGGCATCTTTATCCCCCTGATCGTGACCAACTGCGCCATCATCGGTCGCGCCGAGGCCTTTGCCTCCAAGAACAGCCTGCTGCGTTCGGCGGTGGATGGTCTGGCCGTGGGTCTGGGCTTTACCCTGGTGCTCATGACTCTGGGTGGGCTGCGCGAGCTGGTAGGGCAGGGTACGCTGTTTTACCAGGCCCACCTCATGTTTGGTGAGGCTGCTCGTGGCATGACCCTGAGTTTGGGGAGTGATTTCAAGGGTCTCTTGCTGGCTATCCTGCCCCCAGGTGCCTTTTTCGGACTGGGTTTGATGATTGCCTTGAAGAATGTGCTGGATGCCCGGAGAATTGCCCGGCGCCAGTCCAGACCCCGATCAATCGAGGCTGAAACGCCAGCAGCTGAAGCCCAGCCCGAGTAGTCCAGATCAGATAACGAGATGAAAGCCCGGCCCGATGGTGTCATCGGTGTTCTGTCCTGTTTGGGTGCGTTGGCGGCGGTCTTCCCGGCTGCGTGTATTCAAGAAGGCCAGGTTTTTTTCCCTTCGTTGGTTGGCATGACGCCGTTCTTTACCGGAGCGTCGTTCTGGTCCTTGCCAAAAGCGCTGTTGGATGGACTTAACCGGGTCAACCGGTGTGACCTCTTGCGTTTCCTGGACGCGCACGGATTCCACCGGATAGATTCTGTTGACGTCTGTTGTCGCTTTTACGGCCATGGTCCTATGGCCTGCCAATGTTAGTGGCAGGTCTTTCCTGTCAGGTTCTGGAAACAGCTCTCCTACTCAGTCCTATCGGCCATTTTCTGTGAGTCTTGAGCTCTGGGCGCCATATCCGGCAACATAACAGCCAGTGAGTGGTTGGGAGAGTGAGATGCAATACGATGTGGTGGTAATTGGTTCCGGTCCGGCGGGTGAGGGCGCGGCCATGAAAATGGCCAAAAGCGGCCTAAGGGTGGCGGTGGTTGAGCGCCATCATCAGGTGGGCGGCGGCTGTACCCATAACGGAACCATCCCCAGTAAGGCGCTCCGTCACAGCGTGCAACTGCTGTCGGACTATCGCCATCATCCCCTGTTCGAGCAGACCCTGCATCCGGCGGACATTACCTGGCCGCAGTTGCTCAAGACCGCCGACGAAGTGATCTCACGTCAGGTGAGTATGCATCTGCGCTACTACCATCGTAACAATGTGGATGTCTTTCACGGCGAGGCCGCTTTTCTGGATGCGCAGCATATCGAAATGACCGACGCTCGTGGCTCCAAAGAGCGGATTGGGGCCGATCATTTCGTCATTGCTACCGGTTCTCGCCCCTATCGCCCGCCAGAGATCGATTTCAATCATCCCCGCCTGCTCGACAGCGATACCCTGCTCACTCTGGACCACACACCACGGCGGGTGACCATCTATGGTGCCGGGGTCATCGGTTGTGAATACGCCTCCATCTTCGCCAATCTGGATGTGAAGGTGAATTTGGTGGATACCCGCGAGCGCCTGCTCTCCTTCCTTGACAGCGAAATCACCGACGCCCTGGGCTACCACCTGCGCGACCTGGGGGTGGTGATTCTGCACAAGGAGAACATGGCCTCCGTTCAGGTAGAAGGGGAGGAGGTGCAGTTGCAGCTCTCTTCGGGTCGAGTGCTTAAATCTGACATCCTGCTTTGGGCCAATGGCCGCTCGGGCAATACCGAATCCCTGGGGCTGGATCGGGTCAATATCGCGGTCAACCATCGCGGTCAGGTGACGGTGGACAAGACTTTCCGTACCAGTCAGGCGCACATCTTTGCCGTGGGCGATGTCATTGGCCCACCTGGGCTGGCCAGCGCTAGCTACGACCAGGGCCGATTCGTAGGCGCCCTCATCGCCGAAAGCGAACCGGATTGGAGTTTGGTGGATGAGGTGCCCACCGGTATCTACACCAGTCCCGAGATCAGCTCACTGGGCCGTACCGAGGCAGAGCTGACCGAGCAGAATATCCCTTACGAAGTGGGCCGGGCTGAATTCAAAAATCTGGCCAGGGCGCAGATCGCCGGTCGCCGGGTTGGCATGCTAAAAATCCTTTTTCATCGCGAAACTCTGGCGATTCTGGGTATCCACTGCTTCGGCGAGCAGGCCTCGGAGATTGTTCACATCGGTCAGGCCATCATGTCCCAACCCGAAGGCCACAACAGCCTGCGTTATTTCACCAACACCACCTTCAACTATCCCACCATGGCCGAGGCCTATCGGGTAGCGGCGCTCTATGGGTTGAATCGGTTGCAGGGATATTGAGCGTCTGAAAGTGACAGATGCATTGGAATGGGCATAAATCGAATGATCGATAGATCACAACTGCTACGCATATTATTATTGGGTGCAGGATTGGGCTGGGGCTTGACTGTCGTTGGCGTATTTCTGCCTTGGGACTTTGCCATTGAACATTTGGAAAAGTTTGGGGGTAGTGGGCCAATACCCGATGACCCAATGATGAACTATTGGTTAAGAATGGCCTCCGGCGCTTTTGGAGGCATCGGTGTATTTTTCTTATTGTCAGCCCGTTATCCGGACAGATACTCAAATATAATCCCGATACTTGGCTATATCAGCATATTTGAAGGTCTGATTTTATTGTTCTATGGTGTTCAACTGGACTTAAGTTGGTTTCCCTTTGTAGTAGATCTGGCTATCGCATTTATCCCCGGCATCGGGATACTCTGTCTGAGATCAGCGGTGGGCAAAGCATAGCCACCCGACCTGCCAAGCTATAGTGGCCATTTTCAGAGAGATGGCTTTAGAATCGCAATAGCCAATTTGTTAAATGCCATGTCGCACAGCTCACAAGGAACCGCCCGTTGCCATCAGGAATATACCCTCTGAATTGGATCCTCTTGATCACCGCTCTTTTGTCGGCTATGCCCTGTGCTATTGCCATGGCGAAAACCGCCGATATTCCGGTTTGGCTACAGGCCCATGTTGGTGCTGGTGAAGGCCAGATTGCCCCCGTGGTTTTGCAGAGGGCTCGAGCGCTCTACCGAGAAAAAGTAAGCAAAGGTGCTGTCAAAAATCCCTGTTATTTTGCCATGGATGCGACTCGCCCAAGCGTGTCCAACAAGGGCCAGTTGGCCTCTCGGTTTTATATCATTTGCGAGGATAGGCACTCCTTTCAATCCATCTCGTCAGGCTATGGTGCGGGGCGCCAGTTACAAGGCATAGCAGATTTTAAAAATGACAGAACCTGCGCCAAGCATTTCAGTAATGCAGACGGATCCAAGCTGACTTCCGGGGGGCGTTACCTGACAGCAGAGACAAAAACCTCTTTTAAGGGATATGCGCGCATCTCAGGCAAGACGGAACCATTCCTACGTTCGTTCTTGCAGTTTGAAGGGGAGGGCGATACTGCCAATGCCAGGAAACGTTTGATCGGTGGACATCAGGCTGCTGTATTGCACTGGTCGTGTCGGCTAAAGGATCAGAAAAGCCCCTACGCGGACAAAGGTGGCTACGTACCGTTCGGAAAGCTGGCCTATTATGCCGCCGGTCGTAGCAGTGGTTGTACAACCTGGTCGCCAGAGAATGCCAAACAAATTCTGGCCATGACAAAAAACAGACCGACAACGCTCTATATCTACCCCGAGTCTGCTGATATCAATGCAGTCGCAAAAGCCGTGAAGGCTGGAAAGTCGCTATCAAGCGCTGGACTTTACTGGAATGCTTCGTGTCTGAAGACGATCCATTCGCCGACATTCTGGCCAAAAGAGAAGCTCGAACCCATCATCAACAAATACAAGGAAGATCATGCGCCTCCACCGGGTTGGCGACCGAAACCCTTGCCTGTTTGTCGGTGAGGTGTGGTTTGCGAATAAAAAGGGGCTGCTGTTATCCGCTCTGCGCTTTACTCAACCTATTAAACTTTGTAGGAGCGCCCCGTGGGCGCGATGAGCATGGTGGTGCGTCGATCTATCATGACTTGCTGGCGTGGGTTTCGCGCCCATGGGGCGCTCCTACTGGCGTTTAGAGGGTATCTACCCCAAACTCAAACTCCCAGCCCGCTGCTGCAAAGCCTGCTGTCGGGCACTTTCCGCTTCGGTCTCATTGGCGAAGGCGGGGGAGTCTGACCAACTGCCGCTGTTCGGATCAAACACCGAAAATTTCCACTGTTTGCCAGCCTTGAAAACCTGACTGATTTGGCTGGCGGCCTGTTCCATGGCGGTAGCAGAAGGCTGGGCGCTGGCATCGGTTTGGTAGTGAAAGAGGGTTTGGTCGGCCTCGCCACTGGTGTCGATTTCGACCCGATCCAGAGGAGGCAGGCGGTCGAGGAGGTAGGCGGCCATAAGTCGCCCCAGTTTGTGGTTCTCATTCTCCAGGGCGGTGAGCAGGCGATTGGCGACATACTGGCAACACTGCTCCCGGTTGGGAGTGGCCACCCAGTAGCGGCCAAGCTGTATGCCTTTGGCCATGTCCTGATCCATTTGGGCAAAAAAATCTGCGGCTTCACTGAGCAGTGGGTCGGGGACGTTGAGGCTGTAGATTTGATCCTCGATCTGGGCGTTCAGTATCATGGCGGCTTTCCACAAAATTTTGTTGGCATCTTATCAGAAGCGAACCGGAGTGCGGTGAGGGCGCAACTGATAAGGGTCATGGCTTGTTGCTCTCCTCAGGAGGATACCCCATGTTGTTAGAATTTCCCGGCATGCTCAATCAGGCCCAGTTGGATAAGGTGATCCAGGTCGTTTCTCAGGTAAATTTTGAGGATGGCCGCAAGACCGCCGGTTTTGCCGCCGAGCGGGTCAAGAAGAATCTGGAGATGGCCGCCGCTCCCGAGCAACAGGAACTGCTCAACCGCATCATCATGAGCGCGGTGGCAAACAATCCGCGTTTTCGCAGCTTTGCCCTGCCCAACAAGATGGCGGATTTCATCGTCGCCCGCTATCAGCCGGAGATGACCTATGGGGATCATGTGGACGATCCCATCATGGGGGCGGGCGGGCCGCGTTTTCGCACCGATGTCTCCATGACCATCTTCCTGAGTGAGCCGGACAGCTATGAGGGCGGTGAGCTGACGGTGCGTACCCCCTTTGGTCTCAAGCAGGTCAAGCTACCTGCTGGACACGCGGTGGTTTATCCCTCTGCCAGTGTGCATCAGGTGGCACCGGTAACCAGGGGTGAGCGTCTGGTTGCCCTGACCTGGATGCAGAGCTTTGTGCGCGATGCCGCCCGACGCGAGCTGCTTTATGAGCTGGATCAGGCCCGCGAGCATCTGCTGCATACTGATCCCGATGCCGATACCACCAAGTATGTGGATCGCAGCTATGCCAACTTGCTGCGCATGTGGGCCGATACCTGAAGTCGGCGATGTCCAAGCCCGATGTGGCGGTGGTGATGGCGGCGTTGATCACCCGCATTCGCCGCGAGCTGCCGTTTGATCTGCCGGAGTCCCAGGTTTGCGATGGGCCCTGTGAGGGCTGTTCAGTCAAGCTGCTGGCCTATATGGAGAGTGAGCTGGATCACTGGGAACATCGTCTCGCCTGCGGAGAGCGGGTGGGGCTGGCGGATCTGTCGAAGCTGGGCCGAACGGCAGAGAAGATCCATCGGGTACTGGCGAAGAACCGGTTGATGGATTGAGTCTCTCCCCGCCGGATGCAGGGAGAGGAGAGGGCTGCCTCAGTAACCGCCCTTACGAGCGATATAGGGCAGGCCGGCAATGCGGTTACCCTGTTTGCTGGGTGCACCGGGGAAGAGCTTGTACAGATCCTTGCTGCTGATCTTCTTGCCCCAGATCTTGCCCATGTCTTTGTTGATGGCGCGTTCCATCGGCTGTTCGTTGTCGTCGAGGTATTTTTCGCGCAGGTATTTGAGGACGTCCCAGTGTTCCTGGGTCAGTTCAGCCATGGTGTCGTCTGCTGCTGCCAGCGCCTTGGCGACCTCTTCGTTCCAGTCCTGGGGGTTGGTCAGGTTGCCATTGGCGTCGGTTTCGATGCTTTTGCCGTTTACTTCGATGGCCATGTAAGCTCCTTCGATGTGATGTGCTGAATGAATGCCAAGCTGGGTCGCAATGGCCCAGCAAAAATTTTGAACCCCGGATTTTATCCAGGTTTAATTCCCCTCGTCATCTGTTGATGCGTTCACCGGCGCGATGCCTTTGTGGGGGATGAAGATGCCGCAACCGAGGAGCTTGTGGTCGCCAACCCCTTGTTGCTGAAGGCGTAAAGATTCTTCCTGGCTGAGTTCGGCCAGCATCAGGGAACGGGTGGTGACTATCCCTTCAGGGGTATGCAATGGCAGGCTTTTTCCGCACAAGGCTTTGCGAATATGGATGCCCATTTGGTCCAGGGTATCGGCAGTACGCTGCAAAAATGCGCCTTCCTCTTCCTTGTCGGTACTGACGAGATAACGGGTGAAGAGGGTGCTGTGGCGGCTGAGGGGTTTTTCCTTGGTCTCGCCGATCTCCAGGGTCTGGTCACCGATGCGAAGGCAGCGGCCACAGAGTTGACGGGCATCTTCAAGGCGTTCGCGGGGCAGGCGCAGGGTCATGCGGGTACGGCGCGACAAGTGGATGAGGTGGCCCGGGCTGTGGTCGGGTCGTTCCCAGCCATGTTGGGAGCTGGCGACATGGATGCTGTGGATGGCGGCCAGTGGTTCTTGGGTGAGCCAGGGCAGCTGCTCGACCAAGGCCTGCCGGAGGGCGAAGGCGTGGTCGACCGGAATCTGTTTGCCTTTGAGGGCAAAACTCAGATCAGCAACGGCATTTTCGTCGTTATGGCCTGGTTGGTTGTCGTCTTGCCAAAACATCTCACACTTCCGGCAGTTGTGCCTGAATGGCCTCACGGTCAAACCACCAGTCATCCTGAACCAGTACGTCCACCACGTTGCGCAGGCGGGGAAAAAATTTGTCGGGATCTTTCAGCTCCAGCCGTTCCAGCCAGAGATCAAAAGCCTCCTGACTCTGTACATCGCTGTGGCGACGGGCGACCTGCCCCAGGATCTGGCTGGCGAAGAAGTGCAGCTTCTCGTGCAGGGTCTCCTCTTCGACCCGCAGATCGACCAGGAAGAGGGCGGTGACGGCAGCGACGGCAGCCCCATCGGCATCGTCGGGGGTCTCGTCCACCAGATGGGTGAGCAGATGCACCATCAGCTCTGGGTCGAGCGGGAAGGTGACCACCAGCCAGATGCCCTGACCCAGGGCAGCCAGGGAGTCGGGCTGCTCGCATTGGTAGAGCACATCGCAGCAGTCGGCGGCGTTCTCCCAATCCTCTTGCTCCAGAAAGAGATCCACGGCGGTGCGACCGATGGGCCAGGCCTCTGCGCCGCGTTCCAGTCCCATCAGGGTGCGGGCCATCTCCAAGCGATGCTGTGCCTGTTGTCTGGGATTGCTGGGGTCGAGGCTGGCGGCTTCTTGCTCCAGCTCGGCCAGACGACCAGTGAGTTCGGCCTGCTCCCGCGCCTTGAGGGGAGCGATGGAGTCGGCAGCAGCGTCAGGTTGGGGCTGGCTGAGGTCGAAGGGGTTGGCCATGGTCAGATCCTGCCGCTGAAGGCGGCCTCCAGGCGGTCTTCCCAGTCTTCGGGCGTGTCGAAGTAGGGCGGTTTGACGTCCATGCGGAAGAAGCGCTCACCGTCGCGGGCGTGGGCCTTGACCACTTCCAGCAGGTCGTCGAAGCGCTCGATCTCTTTCTGGGCGATGAGAATATGGCTGAGGTAGAGCATGGTGTTGTCCTAGCGAATGCGATCGTAATAACGGGCGCGGAAATATAACCGATTTGGCCCCAGGGCAGGATTGTCGCGAAAGGCCTCGCGGAAGTGCAAGACATTGTTGCAGAGAACGCCCTGACCAGCCTCCAGACGCAGCTGGAAGATGGGCGGCTGGTCGCCGTTCATCAGGGTTTCCAACGCCTGTTTGGCGGCCTGGGTTGTGGCATCGTTTTTCCATTGGATGTTGCGCTTGCGGGCCGTGTAGCGCATGTGCAGCTGGCCGCTGCCCGCATGGGTGGAAAAGACCGGTCCCTGGGTGATATCGCGCAACACCTCGCCTTCGACATCATTGGGCGGAATGGCCATGGCGTCTGGTTCAGAAAGGGCGCGGATCAGCTCTGGATCCTGGTCACGTAGGGCGATATAGGCCATTTCATGATCCAGCAGCCGGTTGGCGCCACCCTCGGCGGCCTGATGCACGCAGTAGAGCGCCATACCATAGATCTGGTGTTCGGCGCTGTTGTAGTAGCCGTCGGTATGCCAGTTGATCTGCCGATTGGTGTAGGGGATGTAGTGCTGTTTGTGCCCCTGGTCAGAGACCTGGAGGGCGCTGATGCCATCCTCGTCGGTGCAGAGGTGGTTATCCAGGGTGTTGAGGCCGAAATGGGCGGCGAAGCGGCGCAGGGTGTCGCGATTGTCAAAGGGTCGGCGACAGGCAAAAACCGCCATGTTGGTTTTGCTGATGCCTGCTCGCAAGGCGCTGCATTCTGCGGCACTGGGTACAGCAGGATTGGCAATCTCAACGATGAGGTCAGAGGCCCGTTCCGGGTAGCCGGAGAGCTTGGCATCACGCCATTGCTGGTAGGTGTCGGGCCGGTTGAGATCGAAGGCAGGAGGCATGGCCATGGGGCGTAAATCGGTATATTAGAATTTATTGACGCAAGGTTAGCAGAAAAGTAAGATGCCCGACCATTCGCGCGCTGGGGTATTGCTGGCATCAGGCCAGGAAAGGCTGTTTTTCTTGGCGCTATCCCAAAGGGGATAGGTGGTAATGATAAGCCACCCCTTTTGTGGTGTAGGCCTGCCCTGGTGACTTGTCTATAGTGTCTCCGCTATTCGGATATGGCGTGATTCGTGACAGAGATCGCGATACAGAATTTCGAAACTCGGGTGAGTAAACCCGGTTACAGCTAACCAATCAGTTTTGATGTCAGGAGAAATGCGAGATGGCAATTGAGAAGCACCATACTCCAATGATCGATCAGCTGGAGAGCGGTCCTTGGCCGAGCTTCATTAGTGGTATCAAGCGTCTGCGCGACGAGCACCCCAGTCAGACCATCAACGAGATGACCAATGACCTCCTGGGTCAGCTGGAACACTCCTATGAAACCCGCAAGGGCTACTGGAAGGGCGGTACTGTCTCTGTCTACGGTTATGGTGGTGGCATCATTCCGCGTTTCTCTGAAGTCGGTAAGGCATTTCCCAAATCCAAAGAGTTCCACACCCTGCGTATTCAGCCACCTGCGGGCAACCACTACAGCACCAGCATGTTGCGTCAGTTGGCCGACGATTGGGAAAAGTATGGCTCCGGTCTGGTGACCTTCCATGGTCAGACCGGGAACATCATGTTCATCGGTACCAATACTGAGCAGACCCAGCACTTCTTTGATGTGGTTAATGATTATGGTTGGGACCTGGGTGGTGCCGGTCCTTGTGTGCGTACCGCCATGTCCTGTATCGGTGCCGCTCGTTGCGAAATGTCCTGCACCAACGAGCACAAGGCGCACCGTCTGCTGGTGAACAACTTCACCGATGACGTGCATCGCCCCGCGCTGCCCTATAAGTTCAAGTTCAAGATCTCCGGTTGTGGTAACGACTGCCAGAACGCCATCGAACGTGCCGATATGGCCGTCATCGGTACCTGGCGCGACGACATGAAGGTGGATCAGGACGAATTCAAGGCCTATGTGAAGGCCAAGGGTCGTCAGCATGTGATGGACAACATTATCACCCGCTGCCCCACCAGTGCTCTGGCACTCAATGACGATGACAGTCTGGCGGTGAACAATCGTGATTGTGTCCGCTGCATGCACTGTCTCAATGTCGTGCCCAAGGCACTGCACCCTGGCGATGACAAGGGTGTCACCATCTGTATCGGTGGTAAACGTACCCTCAAGATCGGTGACCTCATGGGTACCGTGGTCATCCCCTTCAAGAAGCTGGATACCGAAGAAGACTGGGATTCCCTGGTCGAGCTGGCCGAAGAGATCATCGACTTCTGGGCTGAGAATGCTCTGGAGCACGAGCGTTGCGGTGAGATGATCGAGCGTATCGGTCTGGTCAACTTCCTCGAAGGTATCAGCATCGATCCCGATCCCAATATGGTCAATGAGCCGCGTCAGAGCTCTTATGTCCGTATGGATGGCTGGGACGAGGCGGCTGAGGAGTTTTACGCCCGTCAGGCATAAGCATCCTGATTTATTCGACACGCGAACAGCCGGGCTGAAACCCGGCTGGGGTTCCGGATCCGGAATCCTTGAGCGACTAATGTATTGATCTTTCGGAGAGTGACGAATGGCCAAAGAAATGCGTGAGCCGATCGAATCAGGTTGTCCTGATGGCTTCCAGTACATGCATCCCGTGATGCGTAAGAATTTCGGTATGTGGAAATACCACGAGCATCCCCGTCCCGGTGTGCTCAAGCACGTTGCCTACAGTGGCGATGCCATCTGGACTGTCCGTGTGGGCACCCAGCGTATCCTCGACCTCTTTACCCTGCGCAAACTGTGCGACCTGGGCGAAGAGTTCGCTGACGGTTACATCCACTTCACCATCCGTTCCAACGTGGAATATATGGTGGACGATGGTGCCAAGGTTGAACCGCTGATTAAGGCAGTGGAAGACGCCGGCTTCATCGTTGGCGGTACCCAGAACTCGGTCACCATGATCTCTCATACCCAGGGCTGGTTGCACTGTGACATCCCCGGTACCGACGCCTCCGGTGTGGTCAAATCCATGATGGATGAGCTCATCGATGAGTTCCGCAGCACCAACATGCCGAACCGCGTTCACCTGACCACCTCCTGCTGTCAGATCAACTGTGGTGGCCAGGGCGACATCGCCATCAACGTTCAGCACACCAAACCACCCAAGATCAACCACGATCTGGTGGCCAACGTCTGTGAACGTCCTTCCGTCGTGGCTCGTTGCCCGGTGGCGGCTATCCGTCCTGCCATGGTCAATGGCAAGCCCTCTCTGGAAGTGGACGAGAAGAAGTGCATCTGCTGTGGTGCCTGCTTCCCTCCTTGCCCGCCCATGCAGATCAATGATGCGGAGCACACCAAGCTCTCCATCTGGGTCGGTGGTAACCACTCCAACGCCCGTGGCAAGCCCACTTTCCAGAAGCTGGTTGCCTCCGGTATCCCCAACAATCCACCGCGCTGGCCAGAAGCCACCGCCATCGTCAAGCGCATCCTCAAGGCCTATAAGGAAGGTGCTCGCGATTGGGAACGTGTTGGCGAATGGGTGGAACGTATCGGCTGGGCCCGCTTCTTCGAGGAAGTGGATCTGCCTTTTACCAAGTACCACATTGATAACTGGCGCGGCGCTCGTAAGAGCTTGAATGCCTCTGCCCACATCCGCTTCTAAGCGAGGACTGGCATGAAGTATACGATTCAAGTCAACGAAGGCCCTTATCAGCATCAGGCCTCCGACTCCGCTTATCTTTTCACCAAGGCGGCGTTGGAGAAGGGACACGAGATCTTTCGCGTGTTTTTCTACCACGACGGTGTCAACAATGGCACCCGTCTGACCACGCCGCCCCAGGATGACCGCAATGTGGTCAAGCGCTGGACGGAGCTGGCTGAAAAGCACGATCTGGATCTGGTGATCTGTGTGGCTGCTGCTCAGCGTCGCGGTATCGTCGATGACGGCGAGGCCGAACGCAACGGCAAAGATGCGACCAACATTGCGGATCGCTTCCGTATCTCTGGCCTGGGTCAGTTGGTTGAAGGCGCCATCCAGAGCGACCGTTTGGTCGTCTTTGGCGACTGATGAGGAGTTGACCGATGTCAGAAATCAAGAAATTTATGTACGTCAATCGTAAGGCCCCCTACGGCACCATCTATGCCTGGGAGTCGCTGGAAGTTGTTCTGATTGGCGCTGCCTTTGAGCAGGACGTCAGTCTGGCCTTCGTAGAAGATGGTGTTTACCAGCTGCTGAAGGGTCAGGATACCAGTGGTGTTGAGATGAAGAATTTCTCGCCGACCTATGCTGCTCTGGGTGATTACGATGTCAAGCAGATCTTTGTTGAGAAAGAGTCCCTGGAAGAGCGTGGCCTTACCCTGGATGATCTGCAACATCTGACTTGGGAGGACGAAGATGAGGATTGGGCAGAGAAGGATTCCATCCGCCTTGTATCCCGTGCCGAAATGGCCGATATCTTCGCTGGCCAAGACGTGCTGTTCAATTTTTAAGGGGTAGTGAGAAATGTCAATTTTGCATCTGATCAATAAATCCCCTTATGAGCGCAGCAGCCTGGATCTTTGTGCAGGTTACGTCAAGGACGGCGATGCCGTGCTGCTTATCGAGGATGGTGTGTACGCTGCTATGAAGGGTGGCGCTGTCGCTGGCAAACTCTCAGGCCTTGATGTGAGTGTGCTTGGTCCTGATTTGGCTGCCCGTGGTATCAGTGAAGAGAAGCTGGTCGACGGCGTATCCGTGGTGGATTACAGCGGTTTCGTGGATCTCACGGCTGCGAAAGATAAAGTCCAATCCTGGTTGTAAGACCTAACTTAAGTGACGAACTGGAGAGAATACAATGCCTATTGAAGTCAATGGTAAGACCCTGGAAACCGATGAAGAAGGTTATCTGGCCAACATCAACGAATGGGAAGCTGGCGTGGCTGAAGTCATGTCCAAGGAAGATGATTTGGAACTGACCAGCGAACACTGGGAGATCATCAACTTCCTGCGTGAGTACTACGAAGAGTATCAGATCGCCCCTGCTGTCCGCGTGTTGACCAAGGCTGTTGGCAAGCGCATGGGTAAGGACAAGGGCAACAGCAAGTATCTGTACAACCTGTTCCCCTATGGCCCTGGCAAGCAGGCTTGCCGTTATGCCGGTCTGCCCAAGCCCACCGGTTGCGTTTAATCGGTTAAAGCGCTAAAGGTCCGGGGCAGTTTTGCCCCGGGCACTCCAAGAGAGACTGAGGATACAGAAGCATGTCGTTTCTGACGGTTACATACGCCATATTATTTTATGCGGCGACGCTGATCATGGTTGTGGGTGTGGGTCGTAAGATTTTCATCTTTGCCAAAACCCCGGCGCCGTTGAGAATCGCCACGACGCCAGCACCGACCACCAAGGGTGGCGTGGTGATGCGCATGTTTCGTGAGGTCGTCTTTTTTGAAAGCCTGTTTAAGGGTGCAAAGTGGACTTGGCTGTTTGGCTGGGTCTTTCACATCGGGCTTTTGCTGGTTCTTTTGCGCCATGGCCGCTATTTCCAGAATCCGGTTTGGTTTATTCCGACCGAACTGGTTCAGCCCTTTGGTATCTACGCGGGCTTTGCCATGGTTGCCGGTTTGATCGGCCTCTTCGGTCGTCGCTTGCTGGTCGATCGGGTGCGTTATATCTCCGCACCTTCAGATTATTTGATGTTGCTGCTGCTGATTATGATCGGTGTCAGTGGCTTGATGATGAAGTTCGTTGCCCACACCGACATCGTCGCGGTGAAGGCCTTTTTCCAGGGTCTTATGACCTTCAGTCTGAAAGAGCTGCCGCAGGACTTCTTCCTTTTGGTGCATCTGGCATTGGTCGCTACTCTAATGATTGTGTTCCCTGTCAGTAAGCTCTTGCACGCGCCTGGGGTCTTCTTCAGTCCCACTCGTAATATGGTGGACAACCCCAGAGAACAGCGTCACCTGGCCGATTGGGCCAGGAAGTTTGAACAATAAGCTGTAGTAGACAGCGAGGCATCAGAGCATGGCAAAGGCCGATTTCGAAGTAGCGGAACTCACTGAGTACACGGAAGTCCCGAACCTGGTCGAGGGCTCCATGGCCCACAGCACGCCCTTTGTGGCGAAGCCGGACCACAACACCCCCCTGGGCTTTCCCGGCGAGTTGGTTGAGGACTGGAAGGAAAAGACCCTCGAAGCCATGGGCGATTTGCTGGGCAAATACCGCTCTTTTCAGGTCTATCTGGACTCCTGCGTCAAATGTGGTGCCTGCACTGATAAGTGCCACTATTTCCTCGGCACCAGCGATCCCAAAAATATGCCGGTGGCACGCCAGGATCTGCTGCGCAAGGTCTATCGTCGCTATTTTACCTTTGCCGGGAAGTTCTTCCCCAAGCTGGTGGGCGCTGTTGATCTGAACAAAGAGGTGCTGGATGAGTGGTACAGCTACTACCACCAGTGCTCCCAGTGCCGTCGCTGCTCTGTCTTCTGCCCTTACGGCATCGACACCGCCGAAATCTCCATGGCAGCGCGTGAGATTCTGGATCGCATCGGCTACGGTCAAAAGTACTGTAACGAGATCATTGCCAAGGTTCACAAGATCGGCAACAACCTGGGGCTGCCTGGTCCTGCCATCCTGGATACCCTGGAAGGTCTGGAAGAGGACGTTTACGACGAAACCGGCGTGACCGTGAAATATCCGCTGGATGTCAAGGGTGCCGATATTCTGCTGGTGGCCCCCTCTGCTGACTTTTTCGTTGAGCCCCATGTGGATGGTCTCATCGGCTACGGTAAGGTATTTCATGAGACCGGTGCCAGTTGGACTATGAGTACCCATGCCTCAGAGGCGGGTAACTTCGGTATGTTCATCGGCTCCTACGAGAACATGCGCCGCGTCTCCATGCGTGTCCGCGAAGCCGCCCTGGAGTTGGGTGTCAAACGCATCGTCTTTGGTGAGTGTGGCCATGCCTGGCGTGTGGCGTACAGTTTCCTGAATACCCTGGCGGGTCCCTTCGATTTCCTTGATCCCAACTATCCTGTGCCTCAGCACATCCTGGAGTACACCTGGGATGCCATTGAAAAGGGCAAACTGAAATTCGACAAGTCTGCCAACGATGACATGGTCGTGACCTATCATGACTCCTGCAACGTGGCCCGAGCCACACGCATGGGCGACAAACCAGGTGGTCAGTTTGAGATCCCCCGCAACGTCATCAAGGCCGTCTGTAACAACTATGTGGATATGGATGCGGACACCATCGGTGAGCGTACCTTCTGCTGCGGCGGGGGCGGTGGTCTCTTGACCGACGACATCATGGAGATTCGGGTCAAAGGTGCCAAGCCGCGTATGGATGCCCTGAATAACGTCATCAAAGAGGATGGCGTAACCCACATGGCAGCCATTTGCGCCATCTGCAAGAGCCAATTTACCAAGGTCCTGCCTTACTACGGCATGGACATGGATCAGATCGTCAGCGTCCACCAACTGGTGGGCAACGCCATCATCCTCACCCCCAGTGAAAACGACGGGAAATCGGATGATGAAGACGACGACGAGGAATAACTGATTGCCGTCAGTCTCAGACCGATGGCCTTGAGAACGTGACGAACTGAAACAGCATTACCGGAGCGGAGATGACTATGGCTACGCCTACTGAAAGCATGAACACCAAACTGACTTGGCGTCGTTTCGAAGACGGCGACGACCAGTGGGACAGCTGGACCGACAAAATTTTCGTGCAGGATACTTCGCATAAGTGTCCTACCTATATCCATAAGACGCCGCCCTGTCAGGGAAGCTGCCCTTCCGGCGAAGACATTCGCGGTTGGCTGGCCATCGTGCGCCAACAGGAGAAGCCTGCCGAAGGGATGGATTGGAAGGAGTATGCCTTCCGTCGCTCCACCGATGCCAATCCCTTCCCCTCCATGATGGGTCGGGTCTGTCCGGCGCCTTGTCAGGACGGTTGTAACCGTAACGAAGTCGATGACTTTGTCGGCATCAATGCCGTAGAACAGTTCATTGGTGACAATGCCCTGGCCGAAGGCTATAAGTTTGAAGCTGGTGCTGATACGGGCAAAAAGGTTGCTGTCATCGGTGGTGGCCCCGCTGGGCTCTCTTCTGCCTATCAGCTACGTCGCTTGGGCCATGCGGTCACCCTGTTTGAGCGTGAGCCAGAACTGGGCGGCATGATGCGCTACGGCATCCCCAACTATCGTGTCCCCCGCGATAAACTGGCGGCTGAAATTCAGCGCATCACCGACATGGGTGTGGAGATCCGTACCGGCGTTGCTGTGGGCAAAGACGTGACCATTGAGCAGCTCGAAAGCGATTACGATGCCATTCTCTGGGCACTGGGTTGCTGGACCGGTCGTGGTCTGCCGATCCCTGGCTGGGAAGGCACCTCCAACTGTGTTTCCGGTGTGGCTTTCCTCAAGGCCTTTAACGAAGGTCGGATGAAGGTCACCGGCGAGAAGATCGTCTGCATCGGGGGTGGTGATACCTCCATCGACGTGATCTCTGTCACCCGTCGTATCGGTACCAATGGCGCTGCTGGCAAGCCCGAAGAGATCATCCTTGATAGCTCGATCAATCACGATCAGGCGCTGGCTGATGCCGCTGTGCCTGCCGCAGCGACCCTGACCTCGCTCTTCACCAAGGACAAGATGTTCGCCGCTGAGCACGAAATTCACGATGCCTTGAAAGAGGGCTGCACCATTCTTGATGGTGTCATGCCGCTTGAAGTCATCGTCGGTAGCGATGGTCGCGCCACCGGCCTTAAGGTCTGTGACTGCACCATGGACGGCATGAAGCCGATTCCTACCGAGGGCACCGAGCGTGTGCTGGAGGCCGATCTCATCGTGGCCGCCATCGGCCAGGGCGGTGACATGACCGGTCTGGAAGCGCTCGCCAACGATCGCAATCTGATCGATGCCGACAAGTATTATCAAGTGGCCAACAAGCCTAAGCACTTTGCGGCTGGCGATATCATTCGGCCCCATCTGCTGACCACCGCAGTGGGTCAGGGTGCGCTTGCTGCTGAGACCATCAATGAGTTCCTGAATCAGGTTGAGCACAAGAAGCGTCCCAAGGTGGATGTGCATCACTTCAACCTGAGCAAGAAGCTGGACGAAGCTGGTCTTTCTCCTGAGCCCTTCGTGCATGATGATCGTGGCGATCTGCGCGGTACCTCCGATGGTAACTGGGCCGTACACAACTATGATGACCGCTCCTTTGCTGAGGTCATCTCCCATGAGGACCTCTTCCTTGGTCACTTTGGTTACGCTGCCCGTCAGGTACGTGGTGAAGATGTGCCTTCTGCCGACGAGGTGCTGCGTCATTTCCATGAGCGCCTGATTCCTCTGGATGAAGAGAAGGCTGTCACTGAAGCCAAACGCTGCATGAGCTGTGGCCTCTGCTTCGAATGTGACAACTGTGTGATCTTCTGTCCCCAGGATGCTGTCTTCCGTGTTGAGAAGGGTAGCAAGACCACCGGTCGTTATGTGGATACTGACTACAGCCGTTGTATTGGTTGTCATATCTGTACCGATGTGTGTCCAACCGGCTATATCCAGATGGGTCTGGGCGAGTAAGGAAGACCATGATGTCGAAAGCACTCAATCGCGTGCTGGGATGGCTGGTGCTATCCCTGGTGCTGAGTTTGTCGGCGGTGGCCAATCCGCCGGCAAAAGAGGTGAAGGCCGTCGAAGGTACTGCCAAGGCGGACAAAGCCGAGTCCTGTGTGCGCCCCACTGACTGGATGCGCAGAAACCACATGGAGCTGATCAAGCACTCACGTCATCTGAGTGTGCATCAGGGTATCCGGATCAAGAAAGACAGTTTGGCCAATTGTGTCGATTGTCATGCCCGTCAGGATGAGCATCACAATCCTGTGCCGGTCAATGCGAAGGGTGAGTTTTGCGATGCTTGTCACAGCTCTGTGGCAGAGAACATCACCTGTTTCCAGTGTCACGCCACGGTACCTGAGACCGAGAGTGCGAAACGTTGAGAGAATCGCCGTGCAAGAGCCAGAAATGAGCAAAAACGAACAGCAAGTGGATCAGGAACGCCGAGGCTTCCTGGGTAAATCTCTCGGTCTTTCTGCTGCCATGGTCGCCCCAGGCGTCATGCTGCATACCCTGGCTGAAGCCGATGATCAGACCGAGGCCGTCAGCGATAAAAAACGCTGGGGCATGCTCATCGATACCAGCAAATGTGCCGATGGTTGCAGTGCTTGTGTCGATGCTTGCGGTAAGGAAAATGGACTGCCGGATCACGGTCGCCCTGCCTCTGACCCTACCTGGATTCGTAAGGTCAAACTGAAAGATAACCAGACCGGCCTGGAGACTCAACTGCCACTGATGTGTCAGCACTGTGAGCATCCGCCTTGTGTTGATGTCTGCCCAACCGGTGCCTCTTTCAAACGTGCTGATGGCATTGTGCTCGTTGATCGCCACGTCTGTATCGGTTGTCGCTATTGCATGATGGCTTGCCCTTATAAGGCCCGCTCCTTTATCCACGAGGATATTGAGGAGAAGCTGGCCCACACCCCGCGTGGTAAGGGCTGTGTCGAGGCCTGCAATCTCTGTGTGCATCGACTGGATTCCGGTGAGACCACGACCGCCTGCGCTGAGGCCTGTGCGAAAGACGGAGGTGGTGCGATCCTCTTCGGTGATCTGAAGGATCCCAACAGTCAGATTTCAAAAGCCCTGAAGTCCATCCCCAGTCAGCAGATCCGGGCTGATCTCAAACTCAACACCGGTGTGCGTTACACCAGCATTTAAGTCGGAGCCATTCAGTAGATGAAAAAGCTAGCCTTTCGCGAATGGGGTATTGAGAGCCCAAAATATTGGGGCCTCTTGGTATTGCTCGGTGCCATTATCGGTGCGGCTGGTTTGTCCGTACTCTATATGGAACATAACGGCCACTGGGTAACCGGTATGACCAACCAGGTGGTATGGGGCATGCCCCATGTGTTTGCGGTCTTTTTGATCGTGGCTGCCTCAGGGGCGCTGAATGTGGCCTCTATCGGTTCTGTCTTCGGCATCAAGATCTATAAGCATCTGGCCCCTTTGTCGGGACTTCTCGCCATTGCCCTCTTGATTGGCGGATTGCTGGTATTGGTGCTGGATCTGGGGCGTCCTGATCGACTACTGGTGGCCATGACCACTTATAACTTCAAGTCGATCTTTGCCTGGAATATCTACCTCTATACCGGTTTCATGGCCATAGTCGCCGTCTATCTCCTTACCCTGATGGATCGTAAAGCAGCCCCTTATAATAAGAAGGTTGGCTTGCTGGCCTTTGTGTGGCGCTTGGCATTGACCACTGGTACCGGCTCCATCTTTGGTTTCCTGGTGGCTCGCCAGGCCTTTGATGCTGCCATCATGGCACCCATGTTTGTCGTGATGTCCTTCAGTTTCGGCCTGGCATTTTATCTGCTGATGCTGATGTTCCTGTTCAATGCTGACGGCCGTGAGCTGGGTGATGTGGTGGTCAATCGGCTGCGCCGGCTGCTGGGTGTTTTTGTTGCTGGAGTTTTCTACTTTACACTTGCCTATCACCTGACCAATCTTTATGCCACAGAAAACCATGAGGTAGAGGCCTTTATCCTGCTGAACGGTGGCGTCTACACCAATGTTTTCTGGGTTGGCGAAATTCTGTTGGGTACCCTGTTACCGCTGGCCATTATTTTCCATCCAGCTCTTGGCGCCTCTCGTGGATGGTTGGCGTCGGCCTGTGGCTTAGTATTGGTGGGCGGGCTTTCTAAGGTCTATGTGATCATCATCGGTGGCCAGGCCTTCCCTATGGCCCTCTTCCCTGGAAAGACTGTTGTTGAGAGTGGCTTTTTCGATGGCATCGTTAACAGCTACTCACCAAGCGCCCCAGAGATTATTCTCGGCATTGGTGGCGTTGCCTTTGCGGTAGCTGCAACTCTGGTAGCCACCCGGATGCTGAAATTCCTTCCGGAATCTCTGGCTGACGAACGAGTAGATCCTCACTCGGCTTCCAAGGCCTGATTTTTATACGGGAGCCAAGGATGGTCCTCCCTGCTCCTTCCATGCGTGCTTTCTATGTTTCTGCGGCGCACAAATCCTCTGGTAAGACGACCCTCAGTATTGGTCTCTGTTCAGCCCTGACTCAAAAGGGTCTTCAGGTTCAGCCGTTTAAGAAAGGGCCGGACTATATCGACCCCCTTTGGCTAAGCCGTTCTGCTGGCCATGCCTGCTTTAACCTTGATTTTAATTGCCAGGAAGAGGATGAGATTCAATTTCTGTTCCAACAGCAATGCAAGGGTATGGATGTGGCTGTGGTGGAGGGCAATAAGGGGCTTTACGATGGCATGGATTTGGCTGGTAGTGATGCCAATGCCGCCATGGCCAAACTGCTGGATATCCCGGTGGTGCTGGTGCTCGATGTGCGTGGTGTAACCCGGGGAGTAGCTCCTTTGCTGCTGGGGTATCAGGCCTTTGATTCTGATGTGACCATTGCCGGGGTGATTTTCAATCAGGTAGCGGGTGCCCGGCAGGAATCCAAATTACGTAGTGTGGTAGAGCATTACACTGATATCCCTGTACTGGGTGCGGTTGCTCGTGATCCCAATCTGCTCATCGAAGAGCGGCATCTGGGGTTGGTACCTAGTAATGAATCCGCAGGTGCCGAGGCAAGAATCCGGTATCTGGGGGAACAGGTCATGGCGCAGGTGAATCTGGAGGCCCTGATGTCGGTATCCGGCAGATGTGATCCAACCGCAGAACCCATCCCTGTTGCATCGTTTTTCTCTGGAATACGCATTGGCATTGCTCAGGATGCGGCCTTTGGATTTTATTATTCCGATGATCTGCAGCGCTTTCGCCAGTTAGGCGTGAGCCTAGTCCCCTTTAGCCCACTTCAGGATCAGCATTTGCCTGAGGTGGATGGTCTTTTTCTGGGTGGCGGCTTTCCGGAGACGCACATGGCAACCCTGGCGGCCAATGAATCTTTGTTGGCCGATGTTCATCGCTTTATCGATGCAGGTGGGCCGGCTTATGCTGAATGCGGTGGTCTTATGTATCTCTGTCGCTCATTGTCTTGGCAAGGTGAGTGCCATAAGCTGGCAGGGGTTATTCAGGCCGATGTCGAAATGATGGTTAAGCCTCAGGGGCGCGGCTATGTCCGGCTTGGAGAGACTGGTGATCATCCTTGGCCAGGTGGTTTTTTGGGGAGGGAATTCCCCGTGCATGAGTTTCACTATTCACGCTTACGGGCACTTCCTGCAGAGGGTCGATATGCCTACCATGTGCTTCGTGGGGAAGGCTTGGGGCAACAGTGTGATGGTCTGGTGTATAAGAATCTCCTGGCAGGCTATGCCCATCAGCGCCAGGTTCGCCATAACCTCTGGGTAGACCGGTTTGTGGATTTCGTCAAACTCTGCAAAGATAGCCCCGTCACTTAATTTTATCGGGTTTCTACTATGTTCAAAATTACCCTTGCAGCAGCGGATCAGATTCGTAAGGCAACTCAGAATGGTGGTACCGAGGGTATGGCGCTACGCTTGGCAGTACAGCAGCATAGCGATGGACGCTTTGAATATCGCATGGGTTTTGATGACGAGCAGGAAGCCGATATCGTTTTCCAATCCGAGGGGGTTGCCATCATCATGGAGCCGGAATATGTGCCTCTTTTGGAAGAAACAGTATTGGATTTTGTGGCGCTGGAGGGCGAACAGGATCAACAGTTTGTTTTTCTTAATCCCAAAGATCCCTACTATCAGCCGCCAGCGTCTGCTTGAGGCATTCCGGTCAGACTAGAGAAGAAACAGCCCCACCAAGACAAGCCCAACTGCGATCAGAATGAACGACATTTGGAGCGTAATTTTGGAGGCATTGATATCAGAGTGCCCATGAAGTTTCGGTATCAGGGAAAAGAGACCGATGAGCGTGATGATGCTGCCAAGCATCAGGCTGGCTGCGCGCAGCAGTTCCATTTTTTTGATGGTGGTACCGCTGACACCACCACTGATGGTGACAAATTTATTGGCCAGGGCCGCATCCGATACCAGTCCTAACACCAAGAGCATGTAGCATGTCGCTGCCAAATTGCCGATCTTCATTGCAGTCCCGCTCCGGAAAGAAAGTCGCTGACCGAGTTCGCCAAACTGATCCTGCCCTGCCTCACAGCCTCCCGGTAGCTCTGTTTCCAAGCAGGCATCAACAAGGTTGCTTGCTTCCATTCCTGATAGATGATGCGCCCGAGAGGGCCGCTATTGTCAAGAAAGCCGGATAGATAGAAATCATTATCCGCTCTACTGCGATCATAGTCGAGTCGGCGAATCTCGGCCAGCCATTGCCCGTTGGAAAATTGAAATCGCCCATAGCTGGCACGCACATCCTGGTCAAAAGGAGAACCTGCTGAACCAACATTGACGATCTCTGTGCCGTGATAATACCGATGCAAGGCTTTGTGGGTATGGGCAGTGACCATGATGGCAATGCCCTCAGGGACACGTTGCACCAAATCTTTGTCTGGAATACTTTCCGAGATGCCAAGGCGATTCCCAGCCATGCTGGCATGGGTGATATGCATCCAACTGTCAGAACCAGGGGGATGCAGAATGAGGTGGTCCGGCCAGTACTTGAAAAGCGTGACCCTGTCGCCAAGCTGGCGCCTGGTCCAATCCGCAAAACGGCGCATCTCCATCTCTAAGGGGTTTTCAGCGGGAAGGGCGCAATCTTCAATGTAATCTTCATGGTTGCCACGAACCGGCAACCAGCCATGAGCGGTTTTCAGCTGCTCAAAAAACTCCAGACACATGTGACTCAGCGGTCCACGGTTGACCAGGTCACCATTCATCACGACCAGATCAGGACTCCAGCGCTGAATATCCTCAACAACGCTTTCCATGGCGGCCAGATTACCCTGGATATCTGAAAAAACAGCAATTTTCATCAGTTTGTCCGCTGACAGTTTATGTGGCCAGTATAGCGAAATACATGCACCATCATGATTGAGACAATAAAATCATTTGAAAATAAAAATTTAAAGGTTAAACTTAATGTTAAATATCAAATTATGCGGGCAGATTTTTCTTGAGGAACTGGACCATGAAAATGCACCTTCTCATTGTCTTGGTTGTGCTGGCTCTCTTTAGCGCCGGATGCTCAGACCAGCAGATGGTCAATGACTTTGCCGCCGGTGATTGGGACAACGATGTCAGCATTACCGCAGAATCCGCTGGTACTGCGATGAAAAAAGCCCGAATCCTGGAACGTCGGGGACAGTGGTTAAAAGCGGATGTTTACTATAGAACGGCGCTTAAGAAGTTTAAGAAAGATAAGTTGTTGGGCAATCAATACCGGGCCTTTAAACGTCGCTATGAGGCCAAAAAACGTTGGCACAGGGCTGAAGCCATGATTAGCAAGGCCCGCTGGTTGAAACAAGAGAGTCGCTATCGTCGTATGGTGGGGGGGACGGATATAAGCAAGGTAAATACTGAGCCGCAAAAACTTTCTCAGTTGAACGGAAACAGACATAACCCTGGACACGAGCGCGCCCATCAACAAGATCAACGTCTGTTATCAAAGCGTCAGTCTCAGCTTAAAGACAAGCTTATTTCCAGAGAGAAATTGACCCAGGAAGAGGTCAACGAGCGACTGGAGTTTGCCAAGTTAGTGAAGAAAGGGCGTGCCTTGGCTCGCGCCGGTCAGCCATAATTCAAGAGAGAATACCCTCCTTTTTGCGCCCCCTTGTCGGGGCGTTTTTTTGTGTTCTGATAGATTCATGGATTAGAGTCGACGGAGTCCCAAAAACCGATGGTGCTCATCCAGGGTCATTTCAAAGCGGCCCCGTAGGCCGTCGGCGTTCACGAAGGGGCGCAGGTGATAGGCGGGAAACTGGATGCGTCGCCCATCCTCTGCCCTTACAGAGATCTGACTGGCTGTTCCCTGGTAATAGCGTAGATACTCCTGGGCAGGAATCGTGAGGGTAAAGCGAATGCGTTGCATGGAGAGCCAGGGTTCAGCAGTGGAGATTGATCAGGTCAACGGTGCCTTTTTTGATAACGGCACCGTTGACAGGTCAAAACTGATTCAGTCGATACCTTTCAGTCCCACTTGAGTCCGCCTTTCTGGTATTCCGTAACCGTGGTTTCAAAGAAGTTTTTCTCTTTGCGCAGGTTGGCCTGCTCGTCCAGCCAGGGCAGGGCATTGCGGGCACCTGGGAAGGGAACCTGATCCAGCCCCAGTTGGCGGGTACGAAGGTTGGCGACGAAACGGAACTGTTCGATGTGATCGGTAGCCGAGTAGCCAAGGATCGGATCACGCAAGATGTAATGGGCGTAAGCGGTTTCAGCGGCTTCACATTCATCCCACATGTCGCGCATGGCCTGGGGGTCGGGCTGGATCTTCTCTTCGTGCATGATCTGGCGGGCCACTTTGAGGCCAAAAGAGGCGTGTAGCACTTCATCCCGCATGATGTATTGAAGTTGTTCGGCAGTGCCGCGCATCAGTCCGCGCCGTTGCAGGGCGAAAATGGGGCTGAAGCCGTTGTAGAACCAGCAGCCTTCAAAGATGCCGGCAAAAAAGATGTAGGCCATGAGGAAGTTGTGCAGCTCGTCATGGTTGTGCAGATCCATGTCTGTCCGCAATACCGAGTTGAGTCGACGGTTGGTCAGCTGAATTTTGCCATTGATCTCAGGCACTACCCGGTAACGGTTATAGACCTCACCCTGATCCAGGCCCAGGGTCTCAATGCAGTGCTGATAGGTCCAGGTGTGCAGCGACTCTTCATATACCTGACGCGCCTGGTAGATCTGTAGCTCGGGGGCAGACATCTTTTCCATTACTGCCAGGCCGATGTTACGCATGGCCAAAATGTCGGAAGTGGTGAGATAGGCCAGCACGTTTTCGTAGACGTGACGTTCCTCCACCGTCAGTTTGTGGTGGTAGTCGTGGACATCCTGGGCCATGTTGATGTCCAGCGGTGTCCAGTGGTTTTTATTGGCATTGATAAAAAACTCCCAGGCCCAGGGGTATTTGAATGGCGCCAACTGGTTGATGTCGGTCATGCCGTTCACTACCCGTTTATCGTCCGGGTTGATGGGCTTCATTGGCGTGGTGGTTCTGGGCTGTTGCACAACCTCATCGGCTGAGGAGAGCAGGGGGCTGGCTTCGACCGGAAGGGGAGCGCTCGGTACAACGGGCTGGGCCGCGGGGGCCAGGGGATCGTCCCAATTCAACATAATGGGTCTCCTTGATGTGGGTTCATGATCAGTTGGCGTATTCGGTTACTGACAGGCTTCGCAATCCGGGTCCAGGATGCTACAGAACTTGGGCTCGGCATCGGCGATGGCCTCTTCAGGTTTGTCGCCACCGGTTTTCTCCACATGAGTAGCGCCTTGTGAGCGCAGGTAATAGGTAGTTTTGAGTCCACGAACCCAGGCCAGTTTGTAGAGGTTGTCCAGCTTTTTACCGGAGGGTTCGGACATATAGAGGTTGAGACTCTGTGCCTGATCGATCCATTTCTGGCGGCGGGAACCGGCCTCTACCAGCCAGCGCGGGTCGACCTCGAAGGCGGTGGCGTAGAGTGTCTTGAGCTCTTCCGGGACGCGATCAATGGCTTGCAGGGATCCGTCATAATATTTGAGGTCATTGACCATAACCTCATCCCAGAGGCCACGGTTCTTGAGATCACGCACCATATAGGGGTTCACCACGGTGAATTCACCAGAGAGATTCGATTTCACAAAGAGGTTCTGGTAGGTCGGTTCGATGGACTGACTCACTCCGCAGATGTTGGAGATGGTGGCGGTGGGTGCGATGGCCATACAGTTGGCGTTACGCATGCCGCTTTGCATGACCCGGTGGCGCAGGCTGTCCCAATCCAGGGTGCGGCTCTCATCCACCTGCAGGTAGCCACCACGCTCTTCGGCCAGTTTCTGCATGGAGTCGATGGGCAGAATGCCCTGGCTCCAGAGTGAACCCTCAAAGCTGGTGTAGCGACCGCGTTCCTCGGCCAGCTCGGCAGAGGCCTGAATGGCAAAGTAGCTGATGGCCTCCATGGAGGTGTCGGCGAAGGTCAGGGCCTCTTCCGAAGCAAAGGGCATGCGCAGTTTGTACAGGGTGTCCTGGAAGCCCATGATGCCCAGCCCGACAGGGCGGTGGCGCAGGTTGGCATTGCGTGCCTGGGGCACCGAGTAGTAGTTGTAATCGATGACGTTGTCGAGCATGCGCATGGCTGTGCTGACTGTGGCCTCCAATTTACTCATGTCCAGCCCCTGGTCGGTGACGTGGGCGGTCAGGTTGATGGAACCCAGGTTGCAGACAGCGATCTCGCTGTCATTGGTGTGCAGGGTGATTTCGGTGCAAAGGTTGGAGCTGTGTACCACGCCCACATGTTGGTTGGTGTAGCGAATATTGCAGGGATCTTTGAAGGTGACCCAGGGGTGGCCGGTTTCGAATAACATGCCCAACATCTTGCGCCAGAGATCCACAGCCTTGAGACGACGGAATACCTTGATCTCGCCACGGTCGGCCTTGGCCTCATAGGCGGTATAGGCGGACTCGAAGGCCTGACCGGTGAGGTCGTGCAGATCGGGCGTGTCGTTGGGTGAGAACAGTGTCCAGTCGGCCTCTTCGGCCACACGCTTCATAAACAGATCAGGGATCCAGTTGGCGGTGTTCATATCGTGGGTGCGGCGGCGGTCGTCGCCAGTGTTCTTACGCAGTTCGATGAAGTCCTCAATATCCAGATGCCAGGTCTCCAGATAGGCGCAGACCGCTCCCTTGCGTTTGCCGCCCTGGTTGACAGCAACGGCGGTGTCATTGGCCACTTTGAGGAAAGGCACCACCCCCTGGGATTTGCCATTGGTCCCCTTGATGTGGGAGCCGAGGGCGCGAACCCGGGTCCAGTCGTTGCCCAGGCCGCCGGCATATTTGGACAGCAGGGCATTGTCCTTGATGGCACCGTAGATACCATCGAGGTCGTCGGGCACCGTGGTCAGGTAGCAACTGGAGAGCTGCGGACGCAGGGTGCCGGAGTTGAACAGGGTGGGAGTGCTGCTCATGAAGTCGAAGCTGGAGAGCAGGTTGTAGAACTCGATGGTTCGGGCCTCGCGGTCGATCTCGTTGATGGCCAGCCCCATGGATACCCGCATGAAAAAGGCCTGGGGCAACTCGAAGCAGACCTTGTCCTGGGTGTGAATGAAGTAACGGTCATAAAGGGTCTGCAGGCCCAGATAGGTAAAGTTGAGATCCCGTTCAGGCTGAATGGCAGCGGTAAGTCGGGCCAAGTCGTATTGGGCCAGACGGGGGTCCAGCAGCTCCAGATTGATGGCCTGGGTGAGATAGGCCTCGAAGTAATCGGCGTAGGTCGCGCCCATCTCGGCCTGGGTGTGCACCGTTGGTTGCTTCAGATAGCCCAGGGCCTCACGGCGTAGCTGGTCCAGCAGCAGGCGGGCAGCTACCTGGCTGTAGTTGGGCTCCTTGTCGATTAGGGTGCGGGCACTCATAACCAGCGCCTGGGCCACATCCTTCTCTTTGATACCGTCATAGATGTTATGCAGACAGCTCTCGCGGATAAGATCCGGGCTGACCTCATCCAGGCCGTTGCAGGCCTCTGCCACCAGTGCAGATAGGCGATTCACATCCAGGGGTTGGCGACTGCCATCCTGGAGGGTGACCAGGAGTTGCTGGGCCGTTTCAAGTCCCTTGGTTTCCTGAGGTTGTTCCTGGGCGCGCTCACGGGCACGTTCGGCACGGTAGATCACATAGGCACGGGCGATTTTGTGTTCACCGGAGCGCATCAGTGCCAGCTCCACCTGATCCTGGATGTCCTCAATGTGGACATTGCTTCCGGTGCGGGTCAGGGCCTGCACGACCTGTTCGGTCAGCTGGCCTACGGTTTTGTGGATGCGGCTGGATGCAGCGGCGTTACCCCCTTCAACGGCCAAAAAGGCCTTGGTCATGGCGACGCTGATTTTGTCCGGATCGAAGGCAGTGACCTTGCCATTGCGGCGAATGACCTGGATATCAAACTGGCGTTTGGGCGCACTCTGATGCTGGGTATCAGAGCGAGGAGACGCTGGCGGCATCTGTAAAGGGTCTGTCAACATGTCTAAGGAGATGTCGCTTGCCATGGATCCTCCCGGGTTAGGCAAATGAGCGTGGCGCCCTCATCCCAGGCGGGGAGAATGCCTGGTAGCAAAGAAGGCGGCCATCAGATGGGTTGTGATCAAAGACACAATATATACGTGTTTTCGTTATAGTGAAACACTATATGTTGTGTATTTTGCTGTGTGGAACTAGGCGTTTCCGGTGAGGAAGCTGTGGATAAAAAGCCATATCCCTGGTCCAGAAAGGTCTGGAGAAATATTAGTGAAAACTAAAGTAGCGGAAAATGGAGGGCTATTTTTTTGTTTTGGCCCGAATGGCACCTTCACGACGGAGAAATTGCTCCAACATCTCCTGCGTGACTGGGCCATTATGCTTGGAAACCAACTGCCCTTGTGGATCGATGATGGCCGTGGTGGGCAGGCCTTTAAGCGGTTCAAAAGGGGTTAAGGGCAGATCGTTGATGAGCAACTGGGGGTAGTTGACTTTGAGTCGATGCAAAAGGGGGCGCAGGGCAATGGGATCTTGTTGCTGGAAATTGATGCCCAGGACTTGAACGTTGGGGAAGTGGCGTTGAAATGCCACCAACTCAGGGATTTCTTTCAAACAGGGGGGGCACCAGGCCGCCCAAAAATTGATGACCACCCAGCGTCCTCGGTAGTCAGAGAGTCGTTGGGTTTTCCCGCTGATGTCCTGGAGACTGAAGTCGACTGCGGAGCCGGATAAGGCTTGCCCTGCGGTCAGCAGGTTGAGCAACAGGGCGATCCAGAAACGGGAAAATAGGGGGATAGGATTTCGCATGGCAGGATTCTAGCAGGCAAAGGGTGTTGGTGGTCTTTGGTTGTTTGCCAATGCGCTGAAGCGGGTACACAATGGTGTCGTGGAGTTTGGCCCCCATTACCATTAACAAAAAGATAACGAGGAAAAAATTATGCTGGTCAAAGAAATCATGAGTTGCACTGCCCGTGCGGTCAAGGTGGAAACCCCGTTGATCGAAGTGGTCTCTCTGATGTGCTTGTATCGCTATAGCGGTTTGCCGGTGGTCGATGACGATCACAAAATGGTGGGCTTTATCGCGGAAAAAGACGTTTTGGCACGTATGTTCCCCAGCCTGGAAGAGCTGATGGAACAGGGCGGTATGGCCAATATCGACATGGATGAGATGATGGGGCGCTATAAGGAGGTTGTCCGTCTCAAAGTGGCAGACCTTATGTCCAACACCGTGATCAGCACCACGCCTGAAACCCACATCCTACGGGCTGCATCCAATATGGCACGGCACAAATTCCGCCGCATTCCGGTGACCGATGGTGGCATTTTGGTGGGGATGGTCAGTATGGGCGATGTGCATAAAGCCATCTTCAAACTGAATGTCACTGAGTCAGTGGTGGCTGCGGCCAAAGTGCTGTGAGTTTTTCTTCTCTATGGCGGCCATCTTGATGAGATGGCCGCTACTCCTGCTCAATGCCCTGAACCCTGGCCCAATGGGCCGCCCCTATCAGAGCCAGGTCAGGCTCATCTACCCAATAGAGCGGTATCTGTGCCAACAGATCGGCACTGCCCGGTTTGTTGATGAACGCGGGGTATAGGGTTCTCTGTACCAGCTCCTGAGGCAGTCGAGACAGGATATCTCCAGTGAGATAAACCCCACCCATAGACATGGATTTGAGCGCCAAGTTGGCCGCCTCGCGACCTAGTAGCGAGAGAAGACGGGTCGTCACTATTTGGGCCGCTGTATCGCCCTGTTCGGCACGATCACAGATATCCTCTCCCGAGATGCAGCAGGCTGGATCATCGGACAGCCATCGGTTCAGCATGGCCAATCCTCGTCCGGAGATGACATCACCCCAAGTGGCTTGTCCGTATTGATCCATCAGCAGTTCCAGAATCTGGATCTCTGTATCGTCTTGTGGTGCGAAATCCGTATGCTCTCCGGCGGTGGCAAAGGGGTGGTGGTGGTGTCCGTTCCAGTAGAGCACGGTTTCGCTCAAGTCGGTGCTAACGTTTAATAGACAACGATTACCAGGTTGTATGGCCAGTGTCGGCCCCAGGGGGATACACTGTTCGTCCTTTACCAGCGGGAGCCCCCAGCCCATGGCCTCCTGACGATGAATCAGGTGGCAGGGTAGGCCAATACTGGACTGAATCTGAGCGGCTGAAACTGGCCAGGGCAGCCAGGTTGCTTGGCAGCATTGGTCTTTAATGGACGCAGGCAGGGTCAGGATGATGACTGCGGTTTCAGTTTCTAGGGTTTTCTGGGCAGCTTGGATTAATGCCTCTATGTTGACAGAGGCCGGAGTGGATAAGTGGGTGCTGGCTGTTACTCGATAGCGGCCATCGGTTTGGTTGACCAGACCAAAACGAGCGTCGGTTGCGGTAATTTCGGCGCAAAGAAAGGAGGCGTTCATGGCAATTCTGCTGCCTAAAGGGTTCTCCCAGTGAGTGGAGTGCTGAAGTGGTGTTCTGTCTTCAATTTCAGTTGATTAGGACTGGGGAAACGCTGATTTTTGTTTCTCGTTTACTGAGAAATCCAGAATGAATTTATTCCGCACTTTTTTTGTTGACCTCCATCAAAGCTGAATCGCTATGTTACGTCTAGACTCAGGACTAAGTCGCGGATTTTGAGGGGGTGTTCATGCCGTCTCATGTTCAATAGCTGAATCTTCCTACATTCAACGTTGAGTCTGCAATCAGATACTTTCGTTTCATAGAGTGGGAACAGCGCCAACTTTATATAGCTGCTGATTGATACAGAGAAGGTGACTGGGAGAATATTCAGTGATCATAGGTAGATCTGACTATGCAACATTAAAGATAACAAGTTCAAAGAACAGCTGTCTCTTAAAAAGTAAATTTTCTTTTCTCCCGGCCAGTCCAGGTTCCGGTTTGCCCATCAATGTGACTCCTTTTTTAAACAATCGCATTGGCCTCTGGATGCTGGCTTTTGTCTGGGGGATGGCTCCCATAGCCGTTCAGGCAGCGCCTTCAGCCAGCGAGCCCATCAGGCCGTTACCCTCACTTCAGTCTCTTCATTTGGATGAACGCAAAGTCAAGTTGGGTAAGGCTTTATTCAACGATGTCCGTCTTTCAAAAGACAACACGGTGGCTTGTGTCTCTTGCCATCAGATTGAGTTGGGCGGTGATGATGGAAGAAAGTCAGCCATCGGTGTGCGAGGTCAGGTCGGGCCGATTAATTCGCCGACTGTGCTTAACTCAGGCTTCAATTTCCGGCAATTTTGGAACGGTCGGGCCAAGTCTCTGGAGGAGCAAGCCGATGGCCCGGTCAACAACCCTTTGGAAATGGGCAGCAATTGGACAGAGGTGGTTTCCAAGCTCAGCAAAGATGCGACGATGACCGCAACGTTTCGAAGTCTCTATCCCAGTGGCATGACCGGGGAGAATGCCAGAGATGCCATTGCCGAATATGAACGCTCTTTGGTGACGCCCTCCCGTTTTGACCGTTACCTGAATGGGGATGATAAGGCCATTTCTGATGATGAAAAAAAAGGCTATCAGCTTTTCAAGGAGTATGGCTGTATCGCTTGCCATCAGGGCGTCAATATTGGCGGCAATATGTATCAGAAATTCGGTGTCTTCAGTAACTATTTTGAGGAGCGCGGCCATGTCACCGATGCGGATTTAGGCCGCTTCTCGGTTACCGGTCGCGAGGAGGATCGCCACGTATTCAAGGTGCCTTCTTTGCGAAATGTGGAGTTGACCGCTCCCTATTTTCACGATGGTTCAGTAGAAACCCTGGAAGAGGCGGTTGATGTCATGTTCGCCAATCAGATCGGGCGTATTGCAACGGATAAAGAGAGACCTTTGATCGTCAAGTTCTTGCGATCGCTCACCGGGGATCGTTTTGTAAAGGGCCGGGACAAATGAAACTGAGAGCAAATTTGCTGTTGCTGGTCGTTGTGATGCTCCTTTTGTCAGGCCTGGGTGTCCTCATTAACATGACACAAAATCAGATCCCGGGCCTGCGGTCTCGTGTCGGCGAGGAGTTGCGCGATATCAAGCAATTCGATGCTGAGCTGAATCTCCATGTTCTTCGTTCGAGAAACGATCTGGATCACAACTACGACTCCCTGGCTGGTCTGCTTGAATCACTCAACAAGGTTCAGATATCGCTAGACGATCTGGCTCTGCGGGCAGGTAATGAGTCGCTGAAAGTACCAACACAGGCGCTGAAAGATGCGCTAACGGAAAAAACAGCGTTGGTGGAGTCGTTCAAGACACAAAACTCCATCATCCGCAACTCCATGCGTTATTTGCCACAAGCGGCGCAGAACCTGGAGGATATGACCCGCCAGTCGGGTGATGCCACTACGGATTTGGGGGCCATTCGGGATGCAACCGGTCGTCTTGTCACAAACATCTGGTATTTCACGCAAGTTAATGACCAGGAAGCTGAAAAGCGGGTAATGGAAACGCTTGGTCGGCTCAAGTCCCTCAGCAAAGGGCGTGCTGACTCCGTGGCAAAGCAGGTGAAGCTGTTGGTGATGCATGGGCGCGCCATTCTCAATCAGAGCAGTAAAATGCAGGCGCTGCTGATCAAAATTTCTGCGGTACCAACAGCCCAGAGAACCGATGCGCTTTGGCAGGAATTTGAAAAAACGTTTGAAGAAGCTGCGGTGGTACGTAATCAGTGGCAAATCGGTTTGATCGCCTATTCAGTCATGTTGCTGGTATTGCTGATCGTGGCCAGCATAAAACTGATTCAAAGTTATCGCTCTTTGGAGCGCAGGGTTGAAGAACGCACCGAAGAGCTGAGTTTGGCACTCGAACACCTGAAGGAGTCTCAACTGCAACTGGTTCAAGCCAGCAAAATGGCCTCACTTGGCCAGATGGTGGCGGGCATAGCTCATGAAATCAATACACCATTGGCCTATATCAACAGTGGCCTTCAGGTTGCCAGCGAGCGTATGGTGGATGTTGGGGTATTGGTCGATGAGGCTGCTACAGCTATGCGTCTTCTGTCGACAGAAAATACGACCGAGGAGGCTTTAAACGCCCAGTTTGCCAAGCTGGATGAAATTACTGTCGCTTTCGTCGAACTGGAGGCCGTTCAAGAACTACAGACCCTGATGGCCGATGGGCTGCACGGTATCGAGCATATTTCGGATATTATCTCCAATCTGAAAAACTTCAGTCGTCTTGATCGTTCCAGGGTTGATGAGATGGATGTTAACGATGGCATTCGCAGTACACTCAAGATAGCCCATAATGTTGTCAAACGACACAATGTCAAGACCTTGCTGGGCGAAGTCCCAAAAATCCTCTGCTCACCTTCACAGATCAACCAAATACTGCTTAATCTCATCACGAATGCCTGTCAAGCCACACCAGAGAAAGGTGGTCAGATCTCCATCATCACCCGGCCATGTGATATTGGCGTCCGCATAGATATCGTAGATAACGGCAGTGGCATCAAACCTGGTGCGCTGGAAAAGATTTTCGATCCATTCTTTACAACCAAAAAAGTGGGGGAGGGTACTGGTCTGGGTCTTTCTATTGTGTATCGAATCGTGAAAGAGCATGGAGGCAGCATCGCTGTGAGTTCTCGCCCGGGAGTGGGCACTAAGTTCTCCATTAAGCTTCCTCTGACTGCGCGGTTGGGTGAAGAGGAGGCGCCAATAGAGGCGGCCGCATAAACCGGATATATTCCTAAGGATAAAATCATGAGTCCAACCTCCTCCCTGATTGAACAGGCCCGTGCCCGGAAAGCGGCACAACAGAAAGCAGGCACAGGAACACTGCCCAAAATCCTTTTTGTCGATGACGAAGAGCGTATCTTGCATGCTTTGCACTCTTTATTCCGCATGCGTTATGACGTCACCGTGACAACCAGTGCCCGACAAGCTTTAACCTTACTCCGTCAGCACCACTACCATCTGATCGTCAGTGATCAGCGCATGCCGGAAATTGAAGGCATCGAAGTGCTTCGGCAGGCTCGAGAAATTTCACCGGCAACCGTGCGTATTCTGCTTACCGGCTTTGCCGATTTGGCAGCCATCATCGGCTCAGTGAATGACGGCGAGGTTTTTCGATATCTGAATAAACCTTGGAATAGGGAAGATCTTGAGGCGACCATCAGTCGGGCTGTCAAAATTGGTATGGATCTCAAAGCTGCAGTACCCGCAGCTGCTCCAATAGGGGCGGGTTATGGTGAATCCGAGGTTTCGCCGAACCAACATTCAGTGCTGTGTATCGAAAAAAGTCACCAGATTTACGAATTGATTCGTGCCAATCCCATGTCTGGAGCGGAGCCTCTTGATGCTGCCACCCTTCATGATGGCATTGATATCATGCACGAACGCGAAGTTAGTGTCGTGATCGTGGAGATCGATGGTGATAGGAGTATTGAGAACTTTGGTTTTCTTAATCTACTCAAGAAAGAATTTCCACATGTGGTTGCCATTGCCGTTTGCGAAAGGGCCGATGCCAGCACCACCGTTAACCTCATTAATAATGCGCGCATTTTCCGTTTGCTTTTCCGGCCGATAAGGCTGGGTGCGTTGCGTCTGTACCTCTCTTCTGCCCTCAGGCAAGCCGATAGCTATGTCAGCTGTCCAACTTTGGTAGAAACACAGCAAACTGCCGATATCCCAGATGAGGAGACCGCTTCGGCGATCACCAAGCTCTCATCCTCCATCGGTGCACGCCTGGGTATGATCAAAAGCTTTTTTTCACGCGCTGTTCATAGCAGAGCTTGATATGTCGTAAGAGAGTGAGAGCGCATCTGTCATGATCGATGCGCTTCGCAACAAGATGATCAGCACATTCTATAGCCATAGCCCTGCTGTATGACCCATTGGTCCCATTATCTGAAGATCGCATTAAAATAACGATAAGGATACAGAGCAACATGAGCCATCACTTTCCATTACCAGTACGATATCTACTGGCCACGTTTTTTTTTCTATCCTCAGCACAGGCCGCAGACCAGACAAGCGAGGCCAGCGAATACGGCGATACTCTGGTGAAAGAGTTCCAACTATCTGCCGAACAAATCAATAAATTTTCCAACTTCATTCCGTCCAAACCAGATCCTCATGACATAGCGGTCGTGAATGTACTCAATGCGGATACAGAGGACTGGATGGGGCCTGCATTCCTTCCAGAAACCACCAAGAACCCCTATACGTTGGTCCTAACTCTCGAAGGTACTGCCCGAACCGACGGTAATATCCACACTATGTGGCAGTCAGGTTGGAAAAAGGGGGATGACGGCACAAAATTATTCCCATTCCCTGGGCCATGGAAGCAGGGAGTAAAGGCGGGAGAACATGTCAGGATTACAAAGGCGGCAAACTCGGTCTCTTTTAAAGAAAACAAAGAGGTGGCGCCTGTGCTCGCGCTTGTCAGAGCAGACAATTTCGAATTCGAGTCTGCGAAAGTACAAATCTGGTCTGGTTTTCCCAAAACGAGTAGCGTCGACCTGTTCTTTTCCTTTCCAGGGATGTTTGTTGGGTTAGCGTTTTTTGCACTGGTTTGGTGGTTTCGCTCAAGGTAAATTACGCACTGATATGTTCTGTCTAAGCGTTCCCACGCAGGAGCGTGGGGGCGAGAGCATTACCTTGTGCTAGTCAAGTGCCGCAGAAGGTCATGCGGCCCCGCTCATGCTCGAGGGGTGGTTTTGCGTAGTGAGCAAGACCGGGCAGCTTACGGAAAGGTTCTGCCAGTACCCGTCGCAGCTCGTTGAAGAGGCTGTAGTCGCCCTGGAATGCGGCTTGAATGGCATTTTCCACCCGGTGGTTTCTGGGGATGACCAGGGGATTGGCCGAAGTCATCAGTTCGGCCGCCCTAATGCGGCCCCCAGGCTGGTTGTCGATGCGTTGCCGCCAGCGGTTTTCGAAATCACCGAACAGCGGTGAGTCCTCCAGGTTCAGGCGCAGGGCGAGCTTGTGGAAACTCAGTGTGTAATCGAGATCATGCTCCTGCAAGTGGTGTAGCCAAGCAGTAATCAGGCTGCTGTCCTCTGCCTGCACCGTGTCGATACCCAGTTTAGTCCCCATCAGGCCAAAGTAGTGCGCTTCGAACTGCGACTGAAAATGGGCCAGTGCTGTTTCGTAGTCCGATACCTCACCCTCCAGCAACAGCAGGCACTCCGCCAACCTGGCCAGATTCCATAATGCGATGGAAGATTGTTGGCCATAGGCGTAGCGGCCATGACGGTCGATGGAACTGAAGACCTTGTCAATATGGAATTCGTCCAGAAAGGCACAGGGACCGTAATCGAGCGTCTCGCCGGAGATGGCGGTGTTGTCCGTATTCATCACGCCATGGACGAAACCCAGGGCCATCCAGTGCGCGATCAACCGTGCCTGGGCCTCGGCCACAGCCGAGAAGAGAGCAAAGATTGGCCGGTCTGCGTCGACACGGTTGGGATAGTGACGGGCGATGGCGTAGTCGGCCAGTTCCCTCAGTTGCTTAAGCTGGTGTCGGGCGGCGAAATACTCAAAGGTGCCGATGCGGATATGGCTGGCGGCGACCCGGGTCAATACCCCGCCGGGCTCGGGTCGGTCGCGAAACACCGTCTCACCGGTGTTGACGATTGCCAGGGCTCGGGTAGTCGGCACCCCCAGTTGATGCATGGCCTCGCTCAACAGGTACTCCCTGATCACAGGGCCGAGAGAGGATTTTCCGTCACCGTGGCGGGAGAAGGGGGTCTGGCCGGAGCCTTTGAGCTGGATATCATAACGCCCGGCGTCAACGGGGCTGACCACCTCTCCCAGTAGTGCGGCCCGGCCATCGCCGAGCTGGGGGACGAAATTGCCGAACTGATGCCCGGCATAGGCGAGCGCGATGGTCTTGCCTCCCGGCAAGGGTTCGCTGCCGCTGAAGATGCGCGCCAGTTTTAGCCGATCCTGGCCCAGGCCGTCGAGGCCTAAATATTTCGCCAATGGCTGATTCCAGGCGACAAGTTCAGGCCTGGGTGCCTGCTCGGTCTCGATACATGCGTAGAAATCTCCCGGTAAACGGGAATAGGTGTTGATGAGCTTCATGCCTCCAGTCTGTCATGGCCTGGCTTGGATTCAACCTCGCCAAAATCCGGGGAGTGGCTCATTGCGTTGGCCTGGAGTGGTATAACCCAGAAGCCCCATCAGTCGCCGGTGGTTAACCAAGAGACCCATTCCAGCACAAAACCAATCTTGGGATCTATCGACTCTCTGTGGCCCACAGTGATGAGTATTCCTCATAGATTATGAAAATCATTTTCTGTCAAAAAAGCTCGATCGAAAATGTCATTTTCAGGCAGTACTATAGCCAGGCGGCACAGCTGTTCGATATTTACATGCAAACTGATGGCTTCTGGTGTTTAGCCAATACCCACTCCAAGCGTTTGGCAATAGTGGTGACATTAGGTTGATAGTTCATGGTGATATGGTTACCACTCACAGGTACCACCTCAACTCCGCCCTCGGCTACCTGAGCCCAGGCCTCCTGAGGATTTTGGGAGTTGACAGCATCTTTTTCGGTGGCGACAAAAAATAAAATCGAACCTTGGTAATGACTGGAACGGTAATTTTGTAAAGCCTGAGCATTGATCTTGAACAGGGCTAGAAAATGGCGTAATTGCTCAATATCAGGAAAAGCTGGGCTATTCATATTATTTTGTTTGTCAATAAAGTATTGTAGTTGTTCATCACTTTCTAGGGTTGCTAATTGTTCACAAAAGGACTCATTAGCGTGATTACTAAGATTGAGCAGATAGAGTAGTATATCTACATCATTGTGGAATACATCTCTGGGCATGTGGCCGGTGCCTGGAGTATCCATCATACATAACAAGTCGATGGTTTCACCCTGTGACAGCAATTGCTGGGCCATTTCAAAAGCTATTACCCCACCCAAAGAGGCTCCCCCCAGCTGATAAGGCCCCTCTGGCTGCGCCTGACGGATAATGGTTACATAATGGCGTGCCATATCATCAATACTGGTCAGCGGTTTTGCCGTACCATCCCAGCCCTGTGCCTGAATACCGTAAATTGGCACATCACCGGCTATAGTACTGGCCAGATCACGGTAAATATAGACACTACCGCCAACCGGGTGGATCAGAAACAAGGGTGGCTGATCCGAGCGTATGGATTTCAATGGCACCAGTAGTGGCGACAGACGCTGTGACGTATCCTGCTGCTGTATCATCAGTTCAGCTAGAGCGTTAATGGTGGCATGGTCGATTAGGCTATGGGGCGCTAGATCCAGCTTGAGAACATCGCGCAGGCGACTGATCATTTGTACGGCGGACAGTGAATCACCACCGGATTCAAAGAAGTCATCATGGATCCCAGGCTGTTCAATACCCAAACTGTCAGACCAAATATCCGCTATGGCCTGTTCAAATGGCGTAGTCGGTGGGTGAGATTGACTATGAGTCACTGGTGGTATTGACTGAACTGCCTCAGGTGCTGATACAGCGGACAGTCTGCGAGCAATATCACTGATACGCTTGGTCAAATCGGCGCTGGAAATAATGATCTGAGGAAAATCATGATTGATCAGTCTGCTAAAAACCTGTATCCCTTCGGCACAGCTCAGGGCAAACTCATTAACGCTGGCAAACAGCTGCTGATCTGCCACAGCCATTCCCACCTCTGACCAGCCCTCCCAGTCAAGACTGATAATGGGATAGGCATGGCGCTTTTTATGTTGTAGGGCAAAGGTGTCAAGAAAGGCATTGGCGGCACAATAGGCCGACAACCCCAATCCGCCCAGTTGCGTCGACAAAGAGGAGCACAACAACATAAAGTCCAGAGCCTGATCACCGAACACTTTGTGCACCAGCAATGTACCCTGAACTTTTGCAACCAGACTGTGCTCAATGATGGGGGCAGTCAGGCCGTCTATCATTTGCACTTTGGCAATACCTGCGGCATGTATCACCCCATTGACACAGCCAAAACGTGACAGGCTCTGCTGCAATGCTGCTTGCAGCTGTGCATAATCGCTCACATCGGCACTCACAACCAGCACTTGAGCACCGGAGTTCTCCAATTGCTCAATCTGTCCGATGGCTTGGCTGGTGACATCCTGTCGCTCATGTGTTTGCAACCAGTCTGCCCATAAGTGTCGCTCTGGCAGTTGTTTGCGTGACAATAATATCAGTCTGGCCCGATAGTTCTTTGCCAGATAGCCAGCCAGCGTCAGCCCCATACCACCCAAACCACCGGTAATCAGATACACGCCCTGCTGCTTTAGGCGCAGACCCTGCTGCTTGATCGGCAGTCTGAGGGAGTCATAAGCCGTGGTCCAGCGATAGCCGTTTCGATAAGCACTCAGACGGCACTCCTGAACGGGTTCGGCCAATACACTGAGGGCTATGGTATCGGCATCCTTCCGCCAGTCCGCCAGCACGATATCATTGTGGTAGCAGCGTAGCTGTGGATATTCCTGCGGTATTACTTTGATAGCACCCAATAGCGTAGCCTGTGCCGGTTCAATGTGTTCTGTTCCAGTCACTGCAAACAACGTATCGGTTACCACTTGCAAGAGCAGCTCAGACCACTGGGTATTTTTATCAAAGGCTTGCAGCAGATAAACCAGGCTGTTGAAACCATGGTGCTGATAGTAATGGATTTGTTCCTGAGTGGAACTGTCCGGCTGCGCCTTATTCAGACTCCAGCAGTGCACTATCCGGTCAATACGCCATCCCTTCTCCGTTATGGCAGCCATCATTTTCCGATAATCCGTTTGTGAGGCGGGATTGATAGCAATGGTTTCACCCTGCTGAGCGAAACCTGTGCTGGCAGATACGACAATCACCTGTTGTCGGTGTTTTTGCAAATATTGTATTAAGTGCTCAGCTACCCCCTGTTGATCCACAAACACCAGCCAGCGTAATGTTTTATCAAATTCTGTCCCTAAGAATGATAATTGCTCAGTACGTTGCCATGTTGGGACATAAAACCAGTCTGAAATATCCGCTTGTTTATTTAAGGCCGTATTTTTTTTCAGACATTCCTCAGGTGCAGGTGTCGCAACCCAATAAGGCTTACGTTCAAAAGGATAACAGGGAATAGCAACCCGATGGCGCAGCTCACCACGGTATAAAGCCTGCCAGTCAGGACTGACACCGTGTACCCATAATTGTCCCAGGGCGCGCAATAAACAGGCAATATCACTGTCTTTTTCTGTCGCATGACGCATGGTATTAATCACTGGTCTGGAATTAGCATTGTGCTGATAGCTGCGAGCAAAACTGCTCAAAGTATTACCGGGTCCGATTTCCAAAACAATGCTGTTTGGGATTTGATAAATAGTGTCTAATACATTGGTAAAGCGCACGGTTTCACGGATTTGGCTGACCCAATAGCTGCGATCCATATGCTGTATCGGCTGACCATTAATACTCGATATTAGTGGTACACGAGGTGCTTTAAAGTTAATAGATTCCAGCGCATCATGGAGGCTGGCCTGCATGGGTTCCATCATGGCAGAATGATAGGCATGTGATGTATGCAATAAACGGGCATCAATACCATGTGAACGCAATTGTGCTTTGAGGTCCTGGATCAAAAGATCAGGACCTGATACCACACAGCGCTCGGCACTATTGATCGCTGCCATATCCACCCCGCTAACCAGATAGGCCTGTATCGCCTGCTCACTCAGTGGTACAGCCAGCATCGATCCCCTGGGCATGGCCTGCATCAGTCGGGCACGAGTGGTTACTATGCGCAGTGCTTGTTCCAGTGTCATGACCCCGGTTATACATGCAGCACTATACTCACCCAATGAATGGCCAGCCACCATGGCAGGCTGGATTCCCCAGGCCATGAGCAAGTTAGCCATAGCATATTCAATAACAAATACCACGATTTGGGCATTTTGTGTCTGCTTAAGTTGCTGCTGAGCTACTTGCGTATTCTGTCCATGCTCAGGATAGAGCAAGCTACGAATATCCTGTTTTAACAAGGGCGTCAGTATATCGGCACAGCGATCGACTTGCTCCCGAAACAACAGCTCACTATGATACAGCTGTTTGCCCATATTGATATATTGTGCACCCTGTCCGGGAAACACAAAAATAACCTTTGGTGTTTTTTCAGCCCGCAATTCCCCACTTATAATCTTTAATTGCGTGTTCTTAGCCAGGTGACGGATTGTTGAGGAGCGATTCTGACAGATAAAAAACTGACGATGTTGATAGGCATGACGCCCCACCTGAGCGGTATAGGCCACATCCGCCGGATTTTGTTCCGGGTGCGTCTGCAAGTGAGCCAGTAAGCGTTGTTGCATTGTCTGCAATGCTGTAGGTGTTTTCGCCGAACTGATAAATAATAGCCAGTCTTTGCCTGGATCGGAAATTTTACGTTTGGGCGCCTCTTCCAAAATCATATGTGCATTGGTTCCACCCATGCCAAAGGAGCTAACCGCTGCACGTCGAAAGGTGTCACCAGTCGGCCAGTCGCACAATTTGGTATTGACATAAAACGGACTATTGGAAAAGTCTATCTGTGGATTGGCCGAGTGAAAATGCAGAGACGGTGCTATCTGTTTATGGTACAAGGAGCAAACGGTTTTGATCAGTCCACTGACCCCGGCAGCGGCATCGCAATGGCCGATATTGGTTTTTACCGAACCGATGGCACAATAGCCTTTTTTATTTTTATGGGTATGGCTATACCATGCCTTGGTCAGAGCCCGTATCTCAATAGGATCGCCCAGTGGTGTTGCAGTACCATGGGCCTCCACATAAGAAATACTTTCCGGTGATACATTGGCGGTTTTTAAGGCCTCGCGGATCACCCGGGTTTGTCCATCCAGACCCGAAGCGGTAAAGCCTACCTTACGATCACCATCATTATTAAAGGCCGCCCCACGTATGATGGCATAGATGGTATCACCGTCACGGATTGCGTCTTCCAGACGCTTGAGCAAAACCACACCGGTAGCATTACCAGGTACTGTACCCTGAGCCGCAGCATCAAAGGTTCGACAATGCCCGTCAGGCGATAGAATCATCCCCTCTTGGTAAAGATAGCCACTTTTTGCAGGCAATGAAATGGCGCTGCCACCCGCCACAATCAGATCAGCCTGATCGTTAATCAGTGCCTGATAGCCCATGATGGATGGTACCAAAGACGTAGAGCAGGCACTTTGAATGGTGGCAGCTAAGCCCTGCAGGTTCAGTTTATAGGCTACCCGGGTGCATAAAAAGTCCGCACTATTGTTCAGGTTGACCTGGTAGTCACTAACCACATCCCGGCTATAGTCGCAAAATTGCAGATTCTTCTGATAATAGGTATTGGTGGAACCCTGGCCGCCCATTATGCCCACTGTGCCAGGGTAGTTGTAGGGATCATAACCTGCATGCTCAAAGGCTTCCCAGGTGGCTTCCAGAAACAGGCGCTGCTGTGGATCGGTGATCGAAGCTTCCTTAGGCGTAAAATTGAAAAATTGCGCATCAAAGTTTTCCACCCCATCCAGGGCGCCTTTGCGTGGCACGTAATTGAGATCATCAATCAGGCTCTTGTCAACGCCCGCGTCCAGCAATTGCTCACGAGTGAACTCCTGTATCAATTCCTTGCCTTGTTTTATGTTATGCCAAAAGGTCTCAACATTATCGGCTCCGGGAAAACGCCCTGCCATACCGATAATAGCCACGGCTTTGGTCTGTTTTTTATTGACCCGTTCCGGCATTTTTTTACGTAATAACTGATCCTGCTCAAAGGCGTCACTGCCCATCACCAGATACTGTGTCAATTGTGCAATGCTGGGGTATTCAAACAAGTTGATTAAAGAAATTTTCTGGTGCAGTTGCTGCTCCAATTGTTTGTGGATATGTACCATGCCCAAAGAATTGGCCCCCAGCTCATCAAAAAAATGGCTGTGAATACTGACCTTTTGCAGCTGTAACTGCCGGCAGATCACCTGAATAATAATCGCCTGTGTCTGTTCATAATTGACAATACCTGAAACACTATCAGTCGACTCTGTATCGGATGGTACCGATTCCGTCAGCTCGTCAGTCATGTCCAGCATGTTATCTCTGCTCAACTGGCTATAATCCAGTTTGCCATTAACCGTCAGCGGGATGTTATCAATGACATGAATGGCGGATGGCAGCATGTGCGCGGGTAAGGTCTCTTTCAGATACGCTCTGAGCTGGGCAATCAGTTCATCATGTTCAATAGTCCTATCGCTTTTTTGAGTCACAAAGGCTTCCAGAAAAGGATTATTGCTTTCGTATTTATTGACATCAACAAAGGCAGCATCAATGGCTTCGTGAGCACGCAAATGACTCTCAATTTCACCCGGCTCGACCCGAAAACCACGAATTTTTACCTGCTGATCGATACGCCCAAGATATTCGATATTGCCATTTTCTAAATAACGCCCAAGATCACCCGAGCGATACATCTTAGCGTCATCCTGTGCAGCAAAGGGATCACTAATAAAACGTTCACTCGTCAAATCCGGTTGATTCAAATAGGCCCTGGCAACACCGATACCACCAATATGAATTTCACCAGGGACACCAATAGGTACTACCTGTCCAGCCTTATCCAATAAATAGATGGCAGTATTTATCAGGGCGCGACCAATGGGAGGTGTGTGCTGCTCGTTATTGTATAAATACATTGAGGCTACTACCGTTGCCTCAGTAGGCCCATAAGCATTGAAAATCCGGCGATCTTTTGACCAGCGGGATAATAATTCAGAGCTGGCTGGTTCACCGCCAACGATCAGCGTATGCAGATCAGGTAAAAAGTCCACGCTTTCTATTGGTATGGTCGTCAATACGGATGGTGGAATAAGGGCAATAGATATTTTTCGCTGCTCCATCAATCGTAGCAGCGGCAGTCCAAACATTAACGACTGTTGTTTGACCAGGTGCAAACAGGCTCCTGAACACAAAGCCAGTACGATTTCAAAAACTGAGGCATCAAAATTTAATGATGAAAATTGCAGGATTTGGTCGTTTTTTTGACTATTCAAATTCAGGATTAAATCCTGCGCCCGGATCAGGTTGCTCAAAGAGCGATGCTCAATTAGCACACCTTTAGGATTGCCTGTGGAACCCGAGGTATAAATCACATACGCCAGTTGCCTGGTATCAATAATCTTCTGGATATTTGTCCCTGAATGATGCTCGATATCCGGCCACTGGCTATCAAGACAAACCCGTTGTACAGAAGTAGAGGGTATTTTTTTCTGCACGGACTGTTGTGTTACAACAATGGACAATGCCGTATCGTCCAGAATAAAGCGCAAACGTTTTTCGGGATAGGCCGGGTCCAGTGGTACATAAGCAGCGCCAGCCTTAAAAATTGCCAATATGGCAATGATCATCTCTATGGAACGCTCAATACAAATGCCAACCAACGTCTCATCTTGCACACCATGAGTGCATAAATAGCGAGCCAATTGATTGGCTTTGTGATTGAGCATGACATACGTCAGGCTTTGTTGTTCAAAACAAACGGCCTGAGCCTGAGGCCGTTTCTGAGCCAGGTGCTCGACAAATTGATGCATACAAGGAATAATCGATGGCTTCTTAACATTGTCATTGTCAGAGCCAAACAATAAAAATTGCTGCTCTGACCGGCTCAGTAGGGGGATCTGCAACACTTTTTGACGGGGAGCCTCCAGCACAGCATCAAGTATAATAAGATAGTGCCTGAACATGCGTTCCATACTTGTTGCATCAAACAGCCCCTGATTATATTCCGTCTCTATACGCAGTCCCTGGTCCGTTTCATAAACATTAACCTCGATATCCATCTTGACCAGGCCGCTCACTACTCTGAAGGGCGAAAATGTTAGATGGGAAATTTCTGATACAGGAGTGGCATTGTTTTGCATAACAAACATGACCTGTACCAATGGATTCTGGGCTATATCCCGCTGTGGCTGCAAGGCATCTACCAGATCACCAAAGGGCAGATCCTGATGCTCATAGGCTTCCAGGGCCATTTGCTTAATAGCCGACAGCAAAGAAATAAAATCCGGCTCACCAGATAAATCACCACGCATGACCAGGGTATTGGTAAAAAAGCCGATCAGCGGCTCTATCTCGGTTCGATTTCTATTGGCTATGCCTGTCCCTACGGCAATATCATCCTGGCCACTATAGCGAGCGCAAAGTATCATAAAGATGGTCAATAGCAATATGAACAGACTGACTTCCTGCTCTTGAGCAAGAGTCATAAGGGACAGCTGTTGCTCTGAATTAATGTAGCAATAATGTCTAGCGCCCTTGTTTAAAGTGCTTTTAGTACGTGGTCGATTCGGCAGCAGATTCAATACCGGCAGGTTTGCCAGTTGCTCTGTCCAATAATCCATTTGCCGCTTCAATCTGGCACCACTGAGCCAACTTCTCTGCCACAGGGAAAAATCACTATATTGAATAGGCAATGGTGCTAAAGATGGGGGTTCATTGGTGATAATTGATTTGTATAGGCTGGTCAATTCATGAAATAAGATTCCCATGGACCAGCCATCAGTGATTATATGATGCAAGACAGTTAACATCACATAGTGTTGTTCAGATAATCGATATAATTCGACCCGGATTAATGGCAAGTTGGTAATGTCAAACGGTTTAAGCGTTTGTACATAAATTAACTGTTCAAGCTGTTTCTGCTGTTGTTCCTGATGGGCGGAAATATCCGTAATGGAAATAGTCAGTTTAAAATCATCCGCAATATGTTGTACCACCTGATTATTGCGATAACTAAATCGAGTCCGTAAAATTTCATGTCGCTCAATCAGCTTGTTCAAACTTTTTATCAGCACAATAATATTCAGATCACCCTGGATATCCACACTGACCGGGACATTATATTGTGGGTTTTTGGGTGCCAGCTGAAATAAAAACCATAAGCGTTCCTGACCGATGGACAGGCGCGGAAGATGGATTGAATCCCGCGGCTGTATGGGGAATGGTGTATCCTGACGCGGTTTGCGTTTTTCCAGTAACTTGGCAACTTCAGCAATAGTTGGTGATTTAAAAATATGTTGTACCGTCAGTTCAAAATGAAATTGCTCATGCACACGAGAGGCAAACATGATTGCCAATAATGAGTTACCACCCAGTTGAAAAAAATTGTCATGCACGCCCGGTCGGCTAATCGAAAGAATATCCTGCCACAAACAGGCCAATTGTCGTTCTGTTTCCGAAGCGGGTGGCACAAAGCGATCGTGATTTACTGACTTATCGACCTGCTCATCCAATAGTTGTTTGAAATCAACCTGCCCCTTATCATTCAGAGGTAATTGTTGTACTCTAAGTGGGCGACATCTGGAGTCAACACCATAACTATCTGGTATGGTGAGCTTATTAAGCTGTTTATAGCTCAAATATCGTTTGCCTCCAGAATGGTTGGTAAAATAAACACTCAACTCCTGTTTGTTGTCGCTGCTACCAAGCACCTGGGGGGCAATTCGAGTGCTACTACCGTTTACACCTATCAGTAAAAACGGGTATTGGTGATGCAGGGCCACAAGTAACGAAGCTATGGCCTGATGTTGGCTTATTTCATAAAATTCGGGATCAGTTTTCGGATTGTTCCGAGTGGATTTACCTTGAACCGATTCATGCCACCTGCTCCAGGCAAAACAAAAACTGTTTATCGCCTTATGTTGATTCTGGTAACGCGAAAAGCTGTTTAAAAAGGTATTGGCTGCAGCTTCTGCCCCGTTTTTTTTACTACTAAAATGGCTGCTGACAGAAGAAAAATGGATAAATAATCTTTTATCCGCACAATTATCCGCACGGCGGAGTAATAATTGATGCAAGACCCAGGCACCCATCACTTTGGGGCGTAATACTTGTGAGAGAGTCGTTATTGTCTCATCCTTAAGCAAACGCTGAGACTTACTTCCAGCCAGATGAATTACACCATCCAGCGTAGCATGCCAGTTCCGTTCGGCGCATTGAATGATGTTTTCCAGCTGCTGCTGATCGCACACATCCACTGGATGATAAACAAATGCCCCATCAAACTGGCGCAGAAATTCTACCGCTTGCTGTTTTTGCCTGATACGCTTATCCGCTTGTTTGGTCAATATAGTGTCGGCAATAACACTGCGTCCGATAATGATCAGACGGGCCTGATAACGTTCCAGAAGCATTTGTGATACCGCCAGTCCCACATGTCCCAGGCCACCACTGATCAAGTACACGCCATGACTTTTAAAGGGCAGGTCGGTTTTCCTGGATGGTTGAAAGTCGGGCTGTTTAAAGCGTTTGACAAAGCGTTGCTTCTGGCGATAAGCCACTTCCTGCTCGTGACAAATGGCTTTTATTTCCTGCAGGATACTCTGGCCATTTTGTTCCTTATTTGCTATGGCCATATCGATATGACGACAATTCAGCCACGGGACTTCCTGGGATAAGGTTCTGATTAGACCGGGCAGGCCTGAGCTGTCATAAAAGGGTTTGTCGTCTCTATTAATAAACTGTGTGTCGTTGGTAATGATATAGCATTGAACATTGTGTTCATTATCATGATATTTGATCAGGCTCTGGCTCAACAACAGAAAGTTACACATTACCCATTTCTGGCTATGTTCCAGATCAGTCAGACTGCGAATATTTTCAGTTGCCTTATAATTCCATAGGTGTACGATCTGCGTGATTTTTTGATGATGACTGACCAGACTGCTAAACAATAGATGAAAATGCTCACGATTGCTTGCATCAATGCGATACTGGTGCCGATTGATCTGCTCATAATCATTACCGCTCTCAACCAAAATACATTCATGAGTTTTACCCAGCTCTTTGGCCAGATAACGCCCCAGCCCCTGCTCATCCATAAAGATTAAATAAGGGCCTGATGGATAATTATTACGTATGAGCTGGGTCTGTTTGACTACCCACCTGATCTGATAAAACCAGTTAGGCAGAGTATTTTCATTGTGAGATAAACGATCAATGTCAGCCAGGATATCAACGTAGTGCCCTTGTAGAAGCTGTTCCTTTAGTTTGCTACGCTGCACTTTACCACTGGTGGTTTTGGGAAACTGCACTTCCGTTATAGGAATAATCAGGCTGGGGTTGACCCCAAGATTCAAACTAACTTGAGTTTTGATGGTTTCCAGTAAATCGATATTGCGTTGTAGATCCTTGCGTACAGGAACAAAGAAAATGACCAGCTGTTCGGTATCCGATTCGGTATTTATCCCTACTGCAGCGACAAAGGTGGCTCGGACACCTGCTATTTCATCGACCACTGATTCAATATCGGTACAATAATAATTTGCTCCATAGATTACTATGAGTTCTTTTTCTCGACCGGTAATGGTCAATTGACCATCCAGCAAAAAACCCAGATCACCGGTATTGTACCAGTCGTCCTCTGTGAACGCCTGTCTATTAGCCACATCATTGTGCACATAGCCCGGCATAATGGTCATGCCTTTTAGCTGCACCCGGCCAATTCTGTTTTCCGTCAACAGGTGATTTTTTTTATCGACAATACGAATCGACACGCCGGGTGATGGAGGACCTTGCACAATAAAGGCACTGGTGTTCTCAGTCTCTTGCGAGACCCGGAACAAATGACTTTGAAATGAACCTTTGTCAATGTGATATACGTGTTTGGTGAGTTCAAAATCATTGCAAAAGGTTACAGCTGTACCTGCTTCGGCCATACCATAGGCCGGCTGTACTGCGTTAGTGTTAAGCTGGAAGGCTTTTGTTAGATGAAGAAAGTCACGCACTACTGGCAATGTTACCTGCTCACCGGCGTTACAAAACACTTTTACGCAGGACAGGTCCCAGGTTTTATGAGGATGCTTTAGTAGGCAGTCATTGATGCGCTTATAACCGAAATTTGCACACCAGGTATGACTTACCTGATAGTGTTGCAGATAGTCCAGCCATAGGATCGGATCGTTGAGGATTAAGTTAGTTGGCACCTGAATCTGGCGCATCCCCAAATACACATCGCGCACATGATACATCAATAATGGACCGACATGATCCATGGGTAACCAGTTCAGACTGATATCTGAGCACTGGTAATGATTTACCTGTGTGGCAGCCTGAATATGTGCGATCACCGCCCGATGTGTCTCGGGAATACACTTGGATACGCCCGTGGTGCCCGATGAGAGCTGTAGAAAGGCAATATCGTCAGGCTGACTCTGATGCAAGGAACTTGCCGGTTTAGCCTGGTGCAATTGGCTGACAGACCATTTCGTCAGATGCTCTATGGCATACAATGATTGGAAGTTGTCCAATCTAAGCGATAGGTTGTCATCACAAATCAGTACCGGTTGTTTCAATAATAACCAGGCGTTAAACAATTTATCCAGTACACCATTTTTGCTTTCATAGCTTGGTGCTATAGCCACCGTTAGCGGGGTTATACCGGCCAGCAGGCAAGCCCAAAAGGCAGCAATAAAATCCTCCAGTTTCTCCAGCTGCAAAATTACTATGTCATGTGCCTGCAGGCCACGGTCTGTCAAACCGTTTGCGATCTTGCTGGCCTGTATAGACAAGTCACTATAACTGACAAATTCGTCCGAACCATCCTGCTGAACATAGACAATACCGCTGCTTAGGTGCTTCTGAGCCCGTAATAGAGCCTCCGATAACGTGCCAGGCAGCGACGCATCGATAGATAATGGCCCACCATCAGTGATAGCAGGGACCTCCGAGGCCTCTCCCTCTTTAAGTGCTGGCGAAGCCATTTGCTTGGCATGGGTTTTACCAGGCGACTGTGGGCATAATTGCGACAGATGCAGGACTTGGCTTTGCAAGCTTCTATCTCGTTTCACTAAGGCATAGTGTCGTGTATCGCTCATCCTTTGTAAGCGATCTTGCCAACGCTGTACCAAATCATCATCAATAACCGATACTGATTCTAAACTCGCATCATGCACATGGCCCTGTTTATCAAGCGGCATACGGGTGATGCAGACATAGCCGTCCGGCACCGGTTTACCTGGCCGTTGGGTGATAATAAACTGGTGCAGTCTATCTATATCAATGTCATCATTGATAACAATATAGGCGATTAGGCGTGGTATCTTCTTATTCTGTTTCTGCTGGGATTGTTTCATCAGTACCCGCGCATCGATAACGGCAGGAAATGATAAAATAATATGTTCAATGTTTTCGGGATGTACGGTATGATTGTGTATGACTAAGTTACGTTTTGTGTTTACTTCAAGAACTTTCATTCACCTTCCTTTTTCATGTGGCCGATTAGGGCTTTGATGACGCTTCTACGTCTGGGGCTTTGGCGGCGGTGCTTTTTGTCTTTCTCGTCCTGACTGCACTGGTCTGGCAGCATGTATTTGCAATGGGGCTGCGGAGGGTTTTCTGCCCCCAGTAGCCTTTCGACGATAGCGCTTTTGATGGGAACGTCAGTATCCATTTTGGTATGCGCTAACGATCAGATGAGGCTGTCTTCGTCATAGGGATTTCCTGGCAGGCTGTAGACTTTGTGGCCTTTGTGAGGCCGCTTGGCAAGGGTCAGTTCATGGCTCAGGGATTGAACGGGTTGTTTCCACTCGGCGCTCTTGGGTTCAATGTCCCGTACAATCCGGCCAAGACGGCTTTTTAGTTGCCAGGGCATGTGCTTGCAGTGGTGGGCATGGGAGTGACGGCTGGCTTGAATCGCCAAGCGTTTGCCAATCCTGCTGAGCATGCCGTCTACCTTAATGTGATTCAATTAACCCAAAACGCTCTGGTTTATATTTGGCAAAGTATAAGCTTTTCATTGCATTTCGGTGGGGGGTGAGACGAACTAGGGCCCTGATGAAAAGCGTGCGTTGCCCAAACAGATCCTGCACTACCGCTTCGCTTTCCCAGCAAGCGGCCAGGAGATCGATGCAGAAACGCCAAATGCATCGCACCCGGAACAGGGACGAGCCGTAGCGGTCTATTTTTGAATGATGAGAATTGCGCTTTGCTTTGAGAGATGGCCTTAGAGTCAGTAGCGAAATTGGTGCTTCCCATGCTCGCCCTTGGCCAATCCCTGAAACACCAGAGACTGGTTGGCTTTATTCCATGAGAAGGGTTTGCCCGTGTAGGGGTCTTTGTAAGGGCTCTTTTTCAGGGCGGTGACAACTTGGTCTGGGGGCACGGATCGGGCGTAAAGGTCGATGGAAGCCAGGGTGAGTCTTCTGATGCCTTCCAGGTCGGTTACTCTGAGACAGTAGTCAGTGAGGTCTGCGCCTTCGGTGGCCAATAGCATGTCGCCCAAAATGTTGTAGGCCCTGTGTGGGAATGTGGATCCATGGTGCTCGTTCCATAGGTTTCTGGCCTGCTCAGCGGCTTGAGGTATTTGGGGATAGGGCACCTGAAACAGGCGGTCACTCTCAAGGAGGAGGTCAGCGTAGCGATTGCTGCTGTCTTGGGGTTGTAACAAAGGCTTGCCAAGAAACCAGAGGCTTTTCTCCAGCAGGGAGTGGTCTTGTTCGAAATCGATGGGAAACCCCAATTCATCCAGAGTTTGTTGGGTGATGCGATTTACAAACTGCCACTCTCCAACCCAGGTTCTCAGCATGGATCGCTCTGTCCTGGAGATGGGGCTATGCCAGTTGTCAGGTATGGCCTCAATCATCTTCTCAGGGGGGAATTGGCGCAGGATTGCCTGAGACCAATCGAAATGCCGTTGGATGGCAGCGATGGCGATCATCCTGCTGATCAATACGTCTGAGGAGGCTTGAAGCCGACGCCAAAACCGGATGTCTTGCTCCAGCATTGCTTTGACGGCGGATGTATTGGTATGTCTTGCGGCAAGCCATGTATTTGCTAGCAGCAGCTTTTGGGCTTGCAGTGCCTGGAGGTAAGGCGGAAAGGGCATTCTCAAATCAAAGGGGATGGCCTCTTGCCATTCATTGAGACTGAGCAGGATCAGATAGCGCTCTAGCAGCCACTTGTTCGACATGACCCAATGGGTGATCTCTGGCTCATTTTCCTGGAACAATGCCTGGCACTGGACGTCCATGGTTTTACAGCCTTCAAGCAATTGATTGATGCTGGGTTTGCCTCCGCTGAGGTTAGCGAAATTTTCGCCTGTAAAATCCCAGTCGGTGTTTTCATCGATGTGGGATTGAGTGGTCATTTTCTGGGCCCAGGCAAGGCGCTTTTTGCCCCATACCCAGGGATCTTCCTCTTGGGCAATCGAAAACCCTAGCAGGTAGATATAGGCATTCTCCTCATCCCTGATCTTGGGCCGGGCATCAGATATCTGCTGGAGTTTCAGCGCAGCGGCTGAGGGTGGCTGGTCATGCCAATTGATGGCCAACAGCACCAGGTACAGCACCACCACCAGCGCCAAGGGTAGCCCCAGTATCCAGAGACCGAGCCTGCCCAGAGTTTTTGCGATGCCCATTGAATTTCCTTTGAAGGGATATGGTCTGCGGCTAGGGTATCGCATCCTGTCGTTGATGAATATTCTGGAAGGGCAGGGAGAGCCCGCCCCATGTAGGATGCTGTGAGGAACGAAGCGCATCGGATCGTCTCCCCATACCGGAGCAGGAATATGGTGTAGAGCAATATTGCTCTTTGTCTGGAAATGATTCTGATGGCGATGACTTTTGCACCTGTGCGGGCAGATGGGGGAGGCCAGGGCTGGCCTTCTTTACAGTTATGAGATTGGCCATAGTAGATACCATCTCTTCACTATTTTTCACAAGCGCCAGAAGGAGCTCCCCATGGGCGCGAAACTCACGCCTGCAAGAATGATATGACCGGCGCACCACCACACTTATCGCGCCCACGGGGCGCTCCTACATGGCTTGATAGCTCGGTAGATGCGGTGAGGAACGAACCGCATCGGGTAGCGTCCCCTTTTCCCCCCCGCTCATATTTCAAGCATAAAATATCATATGACTCAGCATGAGTGAGGCGGTTTATATTGCCAAGTTAATAGTGTAGCGTGATCTGACCTACGTGGCTAGTGCTCGCTCTCGATTAGCACTTTATCGTATTCGCACTTTCCAGTATTTTTAAAAGCTAGTATCTTATTCTTGATAAGCTCTTTTTTATTCAAATCCACATTAATACCCCACGCTATCTTGTTTTCAGATGGTTTGTATTTTGGGTTCAATAGGACTAGTGTTCTATTGGCTCCGCTATTACAGTCGATGCATTGAATACAATACTCTTCTCTTAATCCGATTCCTATGTGGTTCTCAATGCTGACTTTTGGCTTAAAAAGTATGAATATATTTTCATCATCATGGTTGTTATGTATGGACTCAAGCTGATTGTCCACTACATCAAGTATGCTGTATTCAGATTTAGACTGCGCATGATTCCATATCTCATAACTGACACGCACCATGACAGAAAATATTAAAAGCACCATGACTAATATGGTGCTTTTTGCAGTCATTTTGGCTCAAACTCTTGAAGCTGTCTAGGATAACTGGTGCTTCCTTTTTTGACCTGAATAGTCTCTCCACCGATTCTTTTTTGTATGATACTACCCAATGCTTTCGTAAAGAATGGCATGTCCTTTGCATGCGAATCTGAATAATTGGCATACTTTGCATATTTCTCGAGCTACCGGCAGCTATGATCTATTATGTTCCCATTTTTTTTAACCACCGGGTGCCAATCTTCTTTTGGTTGGGGAGCTCTTATGTAGAAGTCATCCCCTTTTTCCATGTTTAGGCATATTCTTCGGTCTTGGCTGGAGCCTATGTGCATAGGAACCATTACTGGACCTGCTGAGATCGTCATTGTCCAATTTAGGCGTACTACCGCTCTATGGCGGCCTGGCTTAAGATAAAACCAACCATTAGCGATTTTTTCTATGTTCTTGCCATCAATTGTTATCAGTTTTACCTCATTGTCTTGAGCAATAAGCCTAGCGAGCTCTTTGGTTTCGACCTTTTTTCCAGTATAAAGATGGATCGGCTGGCTCACGCATCCAGTCAGCATAAAAAGGGATAATATGATAAATAGCCGCATGATAAATCCTTGTTTTGATTGTGATGACAGTTTTCTGGTTCCCATGCTGGAGCATGGGAACATGCAAAAGCCTATTTCCTCTTCGGCGGAATCAAATCCGTAATCGTCCCCTCTGCCATCTCCGCCGCCAATCCAAAGGTCTCCCCCAATGTCGGATGCGGATGAATGGTCAACCCGATGTCTTCGGCATCAGCCCCCATCTCCAGAGCCAGTACGGCCTCGCTGATGAGTTCTCCGGCGTTCACGCCGACGATGCCAGCCCCCAGGATGCGTTTGCTTTCGGGGTCGATGAGTATTTTGGTCATGCCCTCTTCGCGGCCAATGCCTAAGGCGCGGCCACTGGCGGCCCAGGGGAAGACGCCCTTTTCGTAGGCGATGCCCTGTGCTTTGGCCTCGGTTTCGGTCAGGCCCATCCAGGCGACTTCGGGGTCGGTGTAGGCGACGGAGGGGATGGTGAGTGGGTCGAACAGGGCGGGTTGTCCGGCGATGACTTCGGCGGCCACTTTGGCCTCATGGGTGGCCTTGTGGGCCAGCATGGGGTTGCCGACCACGTCGCCGATGGCGAAGATGTGGGGGACATTGGTGCGCATGTGTTGATCGACGGCGATGAAGCCGCGCTCGTCTACCTCGACCCCGGCGATCTGGGCGTTGATCTTGAGGCCGTTGGGGTTGCGGCCCACGGCGACCAGTACCTTGTCGTAGAGCTGTGGCCCATCCGGGGCCTGATCGCCTTCGAAGCTGACCTCCAGCCCGGCCTGTTTGGCCTGGATACCGGCGACCTTGGTCTTGAGCATCAGTTTGCCGAGCCGTTTTTTCAGGCGCTTCTCCAGGGGCTTGACCAGATCGCGATCGCAGCCGGGGATGAGGCCGGGCTGGAGTTCGACGATGTCGACCTCGCTGCCCAGGGTGCTGTAGACGGTGGCCATCTCAAGGCCGATGATGCCGCCGCCGACCACCAGCAGGCGCGGCGGGATCTCTTTCAGCGCCAAGGCGTCGGTGGAGTCCATGAGACGCGGGTCGTCGTGGGGGAAGCCGGGGATACGCACCGGGCTGGAGCCGCAGGCGATGATGCAGTGGTCGAAGCTGACGCTGAGGTTGCCATCGGCGGTTTTGACGCTGATGCGGTTGGCCTCTTCGAACTGGCCGACGCCGGTCACGACCTCGACCTTGCGCTGTTTGGCCATGGCCTTGAGGCCGCCGGTGAGTTTCTTCACCACCGCCTCTTTGCCCGCACGCATCTTCTCCAGGTCGATCTCAGGCTTGCCGAAGCTGACGCCCATGTGTTCGATCTCGGCGGCCTCGTTGATGATGGCGGCGGTGTGGAGCAGGGCCTTGGAGGGGATGCAGCCGACATTGAGGCAGACCCCGCCCAGGGTGTCGTGGCGTTCGATGAGGAGGGTTTTCAGCCCCAGATCGGCGGCGCGAAAGGCGGCGGTGTAGCCGCCGGGGCCAGCGCCTAGGACGACGACTTCGGCCTGGAGATCGGTGGGTTTGAGGGCTTCGGTATCAGACATGGTCATGCACCTGTGAAATCAGAGCAACAGCCGACGGATGTCGGCCAGGAGGCTGGCCAGCAGGGTGGTGAATCGCACCCCCTGGGCACCGTCGATGACGCGGTGGTCGTAGGAGAGCGACAGCGGCAGCATCAGCCGGGGTTGGAAGGCGCTGCCATCCCAGACCGGCTGCATGGTCGAGCGCGAGACCCCGAGGATGGCTACCTCGGGCGCGTTGACGATGGGGGTGAAGGCGGTGCCGCCGATACCCCCCAGGCTGGAGATGGAGAAGGTGCCGCCCTGCATGTCGGCGGGCAGCAGCTTGCCATCGCGGGCCTTGGTGCTGAGCTCGGCCAGCTCTTTGGCCAGTTGGTAGACGGTTTTCTTGTCCACATCCCGTACCACAGGCACCACCAAGCCATTGGGGGTGTCGACGGCAACGCCGATATGAACGTAGTCCTTCATGATCAGCTGTTCGCCATCGGCGCTGAGGGAGGCGTTGAAGGTGGGCATGGCCCGGAGCGCCTGGGCGCAGGCCTTCATCAGGAAGGGGAAGAGGGTCAGTTTGAGGCCCTGCTTCTCCGCCTCGGTTTTGAGCTCCTTGCGGAAGGCCTCCAGCTCGGTGATATCGGCCTCGTCGAATTGGGTGACGTGGGGCACGGTGAGCCAGCATTTGTGCAGGTGGGCACCGCTGATCTTTTTGATCCGCCCCAGGGGTACCTCTTCCACCGGCCCGAACTTGCTGAAATCGACCGGGGCCATAGCAGGCAGGGCCAGTGTGCCGGGAGCCGTGGCGGTACCACCGGATTGCAGAGCCTGTTTGACGTGGTTCTGAACGTCCTCTTTGAGTACACGTCCCTTGGCACCGGTGCCGTGTACCGCACCCAGATCGACCCCCAGTTCGCGGGCGAAGCGGCGAACCGCCGGGCTGGCGTGGGATTTGCGATTGCGGGCGATGGCGGTCATGTCCGATGGGGTGGGCATGATCGGCGGCCGCTGGCGCTCTTTTTCGCCGCTTTGGCGCGGCTTGGCCTGGGCGGGTGCCGCCGGGGCTGCCTTGGTCTGGGGTGCGGGTGTCGGGCTGGCGCTGGCCTCCATTCTGAACAGGGCATCGCCTCGATTGATCTTGTCACCCAGTTGGATCAGTACCTCTTTGATCACCCCTGCCTCAGGGGCGGGGATCTCCATCGAGGCCTTGTCGCTCTCCAGGGTGATGAGAGAGTCCTCTTTGCGAATGGTGTCACCGGGTGCGACCAGGATCTCGATCACCTCCACCTCTTTGAAATCACCGATGTCGGGCAGGCTGATGGTTTTGAGCTCAGAGGGCGTTACCTCGGTGGTCGAGGTGGGTTCTGGCTCAGGGGCAGGATCTGGTGCTGATTCCGGCTCCGGCTCGGCAACTGGCGCAGGCTCGGCAGCCACAGGGGCTTCCTCCCCATCGCTCTCCAGGGTCAAAATGGGATCGCCCTGATTGAGCTTCTCCCCCAGTTGGGTGGTGACGCTCTTGACCACCCCGGCCACCGGGGCGGGGATCTCCATAGAGGCCTTGTCGCTCTCCAGGGTAATGAGGGAGTCGTCCTGCTCGACCCGATCGCCGGGCGCGACCAGGATCTCGATCACCTCGACATCTTTAAAGTCGCCGATATCCGGCAACAGGACAGGGATTTCTTTTGCCATCTCTGATTCTCCGCGTCAGGCCGTCTCAGGCCATGAGGGGGTTGGGCTTTTCGGGGTCGATCTTGTAGCGTTTGATCGCCTCGCTCACCAGGGAAGGCTCGATGGCGCCGTCATCGGCCAGGGCCTTGAGGGCGGCGACCACCACGTAATAGCGATTGACCTCGAAGAATTTGCGTAGCTGGGCGCGCATGTCAGAGCGGCCAAAGCCGTCAGTGCCCAGGGTGAAGTAGCGGCGGTTTTTGAGGAAGGGCCGAATCTGCTCCGAATGGGCGCGGATGTAGTCGGTGACCGCGATGACGGGGCCGGCGTAATCCGCCAGTTGCTCCTCCACAAAGCTGGCCTTTGGCTCGGCCTCAGGGTGAAGCATGTTCCAACGCTCGGCAGCGACGCCATCCCGTTGCAGCTCGCTGAAGCTGGTGACGCTCCAGCAGTCGGCGCTGACGTTGAAGTCCTGCTCCAGCAGCTCCGCCGCCGCCAGGGCCTCGCGCAGGATGGTGCCGCTGCCCAGCAGTTGCACCTTGTAGCTCCCCTTGCCCCCCTCGCGACAGGGGTAGAGTCCGCGCAGGATGCCCTCTTCGGCACTCTGGGGCATGGCCGGTTGGGGGTAGTTCTCGTTCATGGCGGTAACGTAGTAGAAGAGCCGCTCCTTCTCCTCGTACATGCGACGCAGGCCATCCTGCACGATCACCGCCATCTCGTAGGCGTAGCAAGGGTCGTAGGCGATGCAGTTGGGGATGGTGGAGGCCACCAGCAGGCTGTGTCCGTCCTGGTGTTGCAGCCCCTCGCCAGCCAGGGTGGTGCGACCGGCGGTGCCGCCGATGATGAAGCCCTTGGCCTGCAGGTCAGCGGCGGCCCAGGCGAGATCGCCGATGCGTTGGAAGCCGAACATGGAGTAGGAGATATAGAAGGGAATCATGTTGATCCCGTGATTGCTGTAGGCGGTGCCCGCCGCAATCCAGGAGGACATGGCCCCGGCCTCGTTGATCCCCTCTTGCAGGATCTGGCCGTGCTTCTCCTCACGGTAGTACATCACCTGCTCGGAATCGACCGGCTGGTAGAGCTGGCCGACCGAGGAGTAGATGCCGAGCTGGCGGAACATCCCCTCCATGCCGAAGGTGCGGGCCTCGTCAGAGACGATGGGCACGACGTAGCGGCCCAGCGCCTTGTCGCGGGTGAGGGCAGTGAGCAGGCGCACAAAGGCCATGGTGGTAGACATCTCGCGCTCGCCGCTGCTTTCCAGCAGGGCGCTGAACAGATCCAGCCCCGGTGCCTTGAACGCGGGCGCATCGGTGTGGCGCTGGGGCAGATAACCACCCAGCTTCTGCCGCTGTTGGTGCAGGTATTGGCTCTCAGGGCTATCTTCCGCTGGCTTAAAGAAGGGGGCGGAGCCGATGATGTCATCGGGAATCGGGATGTTGAATCTGTCGCGGAAGGAGCGCAGGTGGGCCTCGCCCATTTTCTTCTGAGAGTGGGTGATGTTCTGCCCCTCACCGGCCACGCCCATGCCGTAGCCCTTAACCGTTTTCGCCAGGATGACCGTCGGCTGGCCCTTGTGGCTCATGGCGGCGGCGTAGGCATTGAACACCTTGATCGGGTCGTGACCACCGCGGTTGAGTCGCCAGATGTCCTCGTCAGACATATTGGCCACCATGTCGGCCAGCTCGGGATATTTGCCGAAGAAGTGCTTGCGGGTGTAGGCACCGCCGTGGGCCTTGTAGGCCTGATAGTCGCCGTCGACGCACTCTTCCATGCGCTTGAGCAGGAATCCCTTGCTGTCGCGAGCGAGCAGCGGGTCCCAGTAGCTGCCCCAGATGACCTTGATGACGTTCCAGCCCGCACCTCGGAAGACCGCCTCCAGCTCCTGGATGATCTTGCCGTTGCCGCGCACCGGGCCGTCCAGCCGTTGCAGGTTGCAGTTGACCACGAACACCAGATTGTCCAGCCGCTCCCTCGCTGCCAGGGAGATGGCGCCGAGGGATTCCGGCTCGTCCATCTCGCCATCACCACAAAAGGCCCAGACCTTGCGCTGTTCGCCGTTGATCAGATCGCGGTCGTGCAGATAGCGCATGAAGCGGGCCTGATAGATGGCCATCAGCGGCCCCAGCCCCATGGAGACGGTGGGGAACTGCCAGAAACCGGGCATCAGCCAGGGGTGGGGATAGGAGGAGAGGCCCTTGCCATCCACCTCCTGGCGGAAGTGGTAGAGCTGCTCTTCGCTGATGCGGCCTTCGAGGAAGGCACGGGCATAAATGCCGGGGGCAGAGTGGCCCTGAAAGAAGACCAGATCGCCATCGTGCTCTTTGTCACGGGCGCGGAAAAAGTGGTTGAAGCCGACATCGAACAGGGTCGCGCTGGAGGCGAAGCTGGCGATGTGGCCGCCCAGCTCGGTGGAGATGCGGTTGGCCTGCACCACCATCGCCATGGCATTCCAGCGGATGAAGGAGCGGATGCGCCGCTCCATTGCCTGATCGCCCGGATAGGGTTGCTGCCGGGTGATGGGAATACTGTTGAGATAGGCCGTGTTGGGGCTGTAGGGCAGATAGGCCCCAGAGCGCCGGGCTTTATCGATCAGGCGGCTGATGAGATAGTGGGCGCGCTCACTGCCTTCGTTCTCCAGAACCGAATCCAGGGCCTCGAGCCATTCCTGGGTTTCCTGGGGGTCGATATCGGGTTTGGCAGTCATTCGGGCTTACTCCACGATCACTTTTCAAAATAACTTGGGGGGATAACAAAGGGCGCATTATAGGGTATTCGCCTATTCCCATATAGCGCCCCTCTTTTGAGGAGTGGGCTTGGCGCAAAAAAAAGGCGCAGCCCCGCTAGAGGCTGCGCCGATTCTCTGGTCTGAAAGGGAATCAGGTAGCAGAAGGCTTTGCGCTGTCCTTAGGAGCTGGTTTGGCCGGTGCCTTGGCTTTTGGTGCTGTTGCTTTGGGTTTGGAACGATGCTCGTTCATCAACTTCATCGCAGCCTCACGACGGTTTTGCATCTGCTGCATCATAGCCTCACGATGGGCCTGGGACGCTTTCATCCGTTCTTGGAAGTATTGATCCACGTTGGGACCATCAGGGTTGTTCTGAACACGGGGTGGCATGGTCGCAAAAGCGGGCCGTTGCGGACGCTGTGACAGCATCTCCTGACGGCGCTTTTGCATCTCTTCCATATGCTGTTGCCGGAATTGCTCTCGATTACCCATGATGGGGTGCCGCTCCATCATCTTCTGGTGGTGTTGCTTGGCTGCATGACGGCGCTCATTGAAAGAGTGGCCATAGGGACCAAATTGAGTGGGTGGCCTCCAGTATTGACCGGGGCTGGCTGGCATATTCTGTGGCTGATAGGTGCCAGGGGCAGGTTGGAGTGGTCCACCATAGTAGGAATAGGGGGCGTAGTAATAGGGGTGGTCGTGGTTGTATCCACGTCCCCAGCTGTTGCCATTGCCGCGAGCGCTCATGTTGAAATTCATGTCGCCCCAGCCGTCACCGGTTCCGTTGTTGCCCCAGGCGCCTGGGCCCCACCAGGCGCTGGCAGAGGCAGAAAACAGCAATGCGGCAGCCGCCGCTGCCAGGATGGTCGTCTTCATGTGTCACCTAAATTCAGTTTGGATTACTCAGGCTTGAGGGTTTGCACGTCCCTGTGCAGAGGAATCAATCAGGGATTCCCGAAGTGCTCCTTACTTGGTTTGAGGAGCTGCTGGCGCGGCGGGGGCGATAGGTGCGCCCGGAGGAGCCATCGGGGCGCCATAAGGATAGCCATAGGGAGCACCGTAAGGTGCGCCATAGTAGGGGTTGCCATAGCCGTAGGGGCCATAGTAATAGGGCTGGTAGCTGTTGTAGCCACGGCCCCAGCTGTTGCCATTACCGCGAGCGCTCATGTTGAAGTTCATGTCGCCCCAGCCGTCGCCCATCATATCGTTGTCGTTACCCCAGCCGCCGGGGCCGCCACCCCAAGGTCCCCACCAGGCATTGGCGGAAGCAGAAGCGGCCAGCAGAGCAGCGATGGAAGCAGCTTTGATCAGATTATTCATTACACTCTTCTCCAAAATAGTCATTGTTGCGTTCAGGTCGAGAGGTCGACCATGGAGAAGTACTTTATTAGTAAATACTAAAATTAGTAAATAGAATTTTTCTATATGCGGATAATCTTTTCTTAAAGAAAGACAAGAAGGCTGGCTCCGCCGGAGCGTGGCTAAGGGATGGGCGATAAGGGTATGGGGTTGGGCAATGGAAAGAGGGATTCCATTGCCCAATAGAGGGGGCGGGTTAAAAAATCAGCTTCTGATCAGATTTACCAGTCACTGGTTGTGGCATCTGTGCTTCCATCAGCTGCCGCGCCTCCTTTGTTGTCATCAATCAGGCTTTGCCGGTGTTGCAGATAGGCGTCTCTGAGATAGGTGTAGCGGTCCAGAGCGGCCACATCCAGAACCTCTTCGGCGTTGAGCAGATCGGCCCTGGTGTCAATATAGGAGACCAGCCAAAGACCCCATTGCCAATCTTCGGTGATGCCATATTTCCATTCTCTGGGCCAATCCGGTGTGCCAGCGTAGTTGAGGGGGTCCATATACCAGTCGCCAACCTTGCCCACACTATCACGCAGGTCACTGGGGCCGAGGATGGGCCAGACGATGTAGGGTCCGGCTGGAACGCCCCAGTAGCCCAGGGTCTGACCAAAATCTTCACCGGTCTTCTCCAGCCCCATGCGGGTGGCGACATCAAAGAGACCGCCGATGCCAATGGTGGTGTTGACGGCAACACGTCCGGTGTCGGACAGGGCGCGAGTGGGCTTTAGCTGCAGCAGGTTGTTGATGGCTGACCCGATGTCGCTCAGATTGGCAAAAAAGTTGGTGATGCCCTGATCCACCGGCTCTGGTGTGATAGCCTTATAGCCCTTGGCAAGGGGATGGATCACGGCCTTGTCCACGCCCTCGTTGAAGCTGAATACGGCGCGGTTGACGCTCTCAAGTGGATCTTGAGGGCTTTGGGTCTCAGTAGTGGCGCAGCCTGTCAGCAGCATGATTAAACAGGCCGCCAACAGGTGGCGCATGAGTCCTTCAATATTCATTGGTTTATCCGGTGTTTCCACATAGTAACGACATCGTGCCTAGTTTAAGACTGATAGCTTTCCATTGTAGCCAAGGTACGAAATGGTATCAATGATGATGATAAGGTTGGCGTCATATTTTGTTCCAAATAAGTTTGTTTTTATTAATTAGTTAAAAGATAAAGTTAATATGAATTCTCACTATAGTGATCCCTCGATGGCCGGGCCGGTGATGCATCGCCGTTTTCGTGGCTTTTTGCCGGTGATCGTGGATGTGGAGACCGGCGGTTTTGATCCCGAGACCAACCCGTTGCTGGAGGTGGCGTTGGTGTTGGTGCGTATGGATGGTGCGGGCCTATTATATCCAGGCCGCTCCCTGAGCCATCACGTGGCTCCCTTCCCCGATGCGGTGATTGAGCCGGAGGCCATCGAGTTCAATGGCATCGACCCCCACCATCCACTGCGGATGGCCCTGCCTGAGGGAGAGGCTTTGCGCGAGCTGTTCGAACCCGTGCGCCAGGCGGTAAAAAAAACTGGCTGTACCCGTGCGATCCTGGTGGGGCACAACGCCGCTTTTGATCTCAGTTTTATCAACGCCGCAGCTCGGCGGGCGGGGATCAAACGCAACCCTTTTCATCCCTTCAGCACCCTCGATACCGTCTCTCTTTCAGCCCTCATCTATGGCCAAACCGTCCTGGCCAAGGCCGCCAAAGCAGCGGGTATGGACTGGAACGGTAAAGAGGCCCATGCGGCGCTCTATGATGCCGAAAAGACCGCAGAACTTTTCTGTCGGATCCACAATACCTGGCAGCAGCAGGCGGCAGAACATCCGTGGATGGTGTGATTCATATTTGAGTGGTGAGGCCTATTTCTGGCAGTGAGATCAGCTAGAATGCCATCCATGAAAGCTATGATTCTGGCAGCAGGGCGCGGTGAGCGCATGCGGCCCCTGACCGACCACACCCCCAAGCCTCTGCTGCCGGTTGCTGGTAAGCCTCTGATCGTCCATCACATCGAGCGTCTGGTCCAAGCGGGATTTTCGGAGCTGGTGATCAACCATGCCCATTTGGGCCAGCAGATCGAAGCGCATTTGGGTGACGGTGCTTCCTGGGGGGTACGGATTCGATATTCCCCCGAAGGCCAGGGTACTGCGCTGGAGACCGGTGGCGGCATCTTCCGCGCCTTGCCTCTGCTGGGCGAGGCCCCCTTCCTGGTCATCAATGGCGATGTGTGGACCGATGTCGATTTCCGTGTTTGTCGTGAGATCAAGCCCCAGGGTGAGGCCCACCTGATTCTGGTGAACAATCCTGAACACCATCCTAAGGGTGATTTCCATCTGGTCGGGGATCAGGTGAGCGAAGTCGGTGCGCCCAAGCTGACCTTCAGCGGTATAGCCATCTATCGCCCCAACCTGTTCGAGGGCTGTGAGGATGGGGCCTTTTCAGTAGTGCCCCTGCTGCGTCGGGCCATAGCGGCGGGTCAGGTCAGCGGTGAGCATCATCAGGGCCTCTGGATCGATGTGGGGACGCCTCAACGGTTGCGAGAGGTGGAGGTCCTGTTGAAGGGCTTGTTCTAAAGAGGAAAGAAACAATGAGCACCGTACTGCTGGTCGAAGACGAAAGCGCTATCGCTGACACCCTGATCTACGCCCTCAGGGCCGATGGCTTCAGGGTGGAATGGCGGCAATTGGGGCAGGAGGCGGTGACGTTGGTGGCGGAATCTGCCGTCGATCTGGTGATTCTTGACGTGGGACTGCCGGACATCAACGGCTTCGAGGTTTGCAAACAGATTCGGCGTTTTTCCGAACTGCCCATCCTCTTTCTGACCGCTCGCAGTGATGAGATCGATCGCGTGGTCGGTCTGGAGATCGGTGCCGATGATTATGTGACCAAGCCCTTCAGCCTGCGCGAACTGGTGGCACGGGTGCGGGCGATTCTCAAACGCACCCAGGTTGAAGGCCATTCGGTGACTGCAGCAGATCCCTGGCGGCATGACCCGGCGAGTCAAAGCCTCTCTTTTCAGGGGCAGGTTCTGGAGCTGACCCGCTACGAATACCGTATTCTGACTACCATGCTGGCGCAGCCCCAACGGGTTTTTACCCGCACCCAGTTGATGCAGTCGGCCTGGGATGCGCCGGATCATAGTCTGGAGCGGGTGGTGGATACCCACATCAAGACCCTGAGGGCAAAACTGCGGTCCATCGATCCCACTGCCGAACTGATCAAGACCCATCGGGGCACGGGCTATAGCCTGCAATCATGAGCCTGCATCTGCGTATCCTCCTGGGCTATGCCCTGGTTGTGAGTCTGGCGGTATTCGCCTTCATCTATGGGGCGGTCAAGGAGCTGCGGCCCGGGGTGCGTCAGGCGACGGAACAGACTCTGGTCAATACCGCCAATCTGCTGGCGGAACTGGCGGCACCGGAGATTCTGGAGGGCAGCATCGATCAGGGGCGATTCAAACAGGCTGTGGATGCCTTTTTGCAGCGGCGCTTCAACGCCAAGATCTGGCACCTGACCTACGATGAGCCGGATATGCGTATCTATGTCGCCGATGCCAAAGGTCGGGTGGTGTTCGACTCGGTGGGTTTGGCTGTTGGGCAGGATTATTCGGACTGGAATGATGTACTGCTGACTCTGCAAGGTCAGTACGGTGTACGTTCTACCCTGGCTGATCCCGATGACAAGGCTTCATCGGTGATGTATGTCGCTGCCCCCATTCTCTACCAGGGCCAGCGGATTGGTGTTTTGACGGTTTCCCGACCCACCCTGAGTATGCAGCCCTATGTGGAATTTGCCCAATCCAAAGTGCGCCTTCTGGGGGCGGGCCTATTGCTTGCTGCCCTGGCGGTGTCGGTGGTCATCAGCTTCTGGATCACCCGCTCGATTCGAAAACTCACCCGATATGCCGATGATGTGAAGGCGGGAAAACGGCTGGATGCTCCCAGGCTGGCTGAGAAGGAGCTGGCTCGGCTCAGCCATGCTATGGCGACCATGCGAAATGAGCTGGAGGGCAAGGAGTATGTCGAACACTATGTGCATACCCTGACCCATGAGATCAAAAGCCCTTTGACGGCGGTGAGTGCAGCGACGGAGATCCTGGAACAGAATCCCTCCCTATCGGAGCGCCAGCGCTTTCTGAACAACATCAAGACCGAAACCCGGCGCATGCAGCAGTTGGTGGAGCGTCTGCTGAATCTGGCCACGGTGGAGAAACGGGCTGAATTGCGTGATGTGGCAATCTTCAGCCTGGGCGAACTGCTGGCCGAGGTGGTGCCGGGGAAGATGGCTCTGCTGGAAGAGAAGACGCTGACTTGGTCAGATCAGAGCGATCATAGCCTGCGAATTCGTGGCGAGGCCTTTCTGCTCAGACAGGCCCTGGGTAACTTGATCGACAATGCCATCGATTTCAGCCCCAAGGGCGGCACCATTGGTTGCCGTTCTGAATTGGTCGACGGTCAGCTCTCCATCGAGATCGGCGATCAAGGGCCAGGCATTCCCGATTATGCCCTGGATCGGGTGACCGAACGCTTCTATTCCCTGCCGCGTCCCGATGGCGGTGAGAAGAGTACCGGGCTGGGGCTGGCCTTTGTGCATGAGGTGGCCGAGCTGCACCAGGGGCGGATTACATTGACCAATCAGATCCAGGGCGCGGTGGCCAGGTTTCAGCTTCCTGTCGCCGAATAGCTCTCCACCTAAAACACACAATTTCCACATGCAAGGCACACGGCCGGTACATTTGGGCGGCATAAGCTGTTACTGAGTTTAATCAGGACAGGAACCCATCATGTTTCGTGGCAACAAGTTTTACCTCAAAGTTTTCGTCGTTTCTACCTTGGCCATCACGCTGTTCATTGCCCTCTCGGTGATCGAGGATGTGATTTCAGAGCGTATGAGATACCGGGAAATGGTTCGGAACGATATCGCCAGCAGTTGGACCGGTGAGCAACTGCTGGCGGGACCCGTTGTTGCCATTCCCTACAAGAAACAGTGGTACGAGAAGGTGTGGGACAGGGAAAAAAAGATCTATCTGCAAGAGAGCAGGGAGGCATGGGGCACCTTTTATCTGGCGCCACAAACGCTGAAAACCCAGGCTCAGGTCAAAACCGAAACCCGCTACCGCGGTATCTACGGTGTGCCGGTCTACTCCTCTGAACTGGTGATCTCTGGTCAGTTTTCTACTGAAAAGCTGCGCGCCTTTGCCAGCAAAAGGGATAACGACAGCATTGTTGAATGGGGCAAACCCTATCTCAGTGTGGGTGTCAGCGACAGCCGGGGTATTGCCAACCAACCGGAGCTGAATTGGGGCAAGCAGAAGCTGGCCTTCTCTCCAGGCACTAACACCCCTTACTACCCGCAGGGCATTCATGCGGAATTGCCCGGCTTCAAACTGAATCAGCTCGAGCAGCAGAATTTTCAGTTCCACCTGAGCTTGAGAGGGATGGAAAAGCTCATGTTTACCCCCAGTGGCCTGGATACCCAGGTAGCGGTAAACGCGGATTGGCGGCACCCGAGTTTTCTTGGCGTCTTTCTGCCTGCCGAACGTGAGGCGGATAGCACGGGATTTCGCTCAAACTGGAAGGTCTCCTCCTTTGCCTCAGACCTGGAAACCCAGATCCATAAGGCCAACCACATGGAAAAGGCCGATTTGACCAGCCAAATGTTTGGCGTCTCTCTGATCAATCCGGTGGATGTCTATACCCAGTCCGATCGTTCGGTGAAGTACGGCTTTCTCTTCATCGGTCTGACCTTCATCGCCTACTTTTTGTTCGAGGTGCTGAAACAGCTGAGGATTCATCCGGTGCAGTACATCCTGGTGGGGCTGTCGCTGTCTCTGTTTTACCTGTTGTTGATCGCTTTGTCTGAACATATTGGATTTACCTTGGCTTACGGTTTGGGGACCCTGGGCTGTGTGGGGCTTCTGATGGTCTACAGCGGGGCCATTCTCCGCAGCATGCGCCTGGGCGCAGGTCTGGGTGGGTTGATTACGGGTCTCTACGCCATGCTTTACGTCATTCTTCAGTCTGAAGACCATGCTTTGCTGATGGGCACCCTCCTGCTGTTTGGCCTGCTGGCTATGCTTATGATCGGCACCCGCCATCTGGATTGGTATGAAATTACGGAGCGGATGTCCTCAAAGGCTCACCTCCCAGTTTCCCAGCCTGAGGGGGAGTGAGGATGAAGATTATGATCATGCATCTGCCACACCCCACCATCGGTTGCCGATTGCCAGATGAAAAATTGCCACCCATGGGTCTGCTGGTTTTGACGGGGCATTTACTGAGTGAGGGGCATCAGGTCTCTTTGGTCGATGGTGAGGCGAGTTCTCGGTCGATTCGGGAGATACAGCAGGAGGCAAAGCAGCATGGGCCGGATGTGGTGCTCTTCAGCCACGCTGGCGTATCTCCGGCTGATCCGATCATTACTGAGGTCAGCCGGGCGATGAGAGAGGTGTTGCCCAATGTCACCCTGGTAGCAGGAGGTATCTATCCCATTTGCTTCTGGAGGCAGGTACTTCGCTGTCAGCCTCAGATTGATGTGGTAGTGAGAGGGGAAGGGGAGGATATTGTTCGCCGCTTGATCCGGGCGTTGGCAAAAAAGGCGCCTCTTGACTCGGTAGAGGGTGTCGCCTTTCGAAATGCGGGCGTTGCGATTTCAACCCGGTCGCCTCAATCGGTCACAAACAGGAGGCATAATCGGCTGGATTGGGGGGCAATTCATCAGTTCATGCACTGACGACGATAGGGGGGCGGAAGCTTAGAGGGAACGCAGAAAATGAAATGGCTATTCTATCTCTTTTTATGCAATAGAATAATCGCCTTAAAGATTGTCAACCTCCCATTTTCTATTCCTTTTGTCTATAAATGGATAGATGAGCACAAGTCTCCTGTCTAAACACCTTTCTGCCAGGGAAGAGTGTTCACCACTGGGTCTGTCTGTCTCTGAGGTGTTAGAGCTGATATCTGCTGGCCTTTTTAGCTGTCAGCTTAGTGGTGAACGGATGGTTGTCTTTTCCTGCATTTCAGCCAGGGTGGCGGAGGTGTTTGGCCTTCTGCCGGAAGAGGTAAAAGGGGATGCTGGGTTGCTGATAGACCGGATAGATCCCGCCGATATTGATCTCTTCTTTTCCTCAGCCAGGGTGTCGGCAAAGACTCTGTCACTCTGGCATTCGGAGTTCCGGATTAGGTCGCCAAAAAGAGAAGAGACCTGGGTCGAGTGGCGGGCCAAACCGGAACTACGGGGCAAAGATCTGTTCTGGCGTGGCATTCTGGTTGAGATCACTGAGCGCAAGCAGGTTGAGCGGGAGCTGAGGCGGCTTCGGCGCGCTATCGATGTCTCTGCCGATGGCATTGAGATCATGGACGATCATCTCCGTTTTATCGATGTCAATCAGGCTGCGTGTCAGACACTGGGATACCGTCGGGAAGAGCTATTGGGCATGAGCCCTCTGGACTTAGATCCAGATACTACCCCTGAGCATCTGGAACAGTATAAAACCGCTGCCAGCAAAAGCCAGTTTGTTTTGGAAACCTATCATCAGTGTAAAGATGGCAGCACCTTCCCGGTAGAGGTTATTGGCAATGTCTTTGAGGATGAAGGAAAGCAATACGGCATCGCCATTGTGCGTGATATCCGTGAGCGCAAGAAAGCGGAACAGGTACAGGCACGAAATGAACAGGCCTTTCGAAGTTTGGCCGAAAGTTCACCGGACTACATCATGCGTTACGATCGGGAACACCGGATCAGATACCTTAACGATAAGTTGGTTCGTGAACTTCAGTTGACCAGTGCCGAAGAGGTGATCGGGCGGCAGCCTATTGAGATCTGGTCAGATGGGCGTTTTCTGATGATTGATGAAGCGGTAGAAGAGGCGATAGCAAAGGCCGAGGAGGTCAGCATCGAATTTACCGTTTTAGAGAATGATCGCAGCATCGGTTTTCGTCAAATTCTGGTGGTGCCCGAGTGTGGTGCCGAGGGGGATATCATCGGCGCTCTAGCTTTTGGTCGGGACATTACGGCCATTCGCGAGCCTGAGCGTCGCTTAAGAGACATCGTCGACAATCTGCCAGGGCTTGCTTACAGCTACCGAGTCGATGCCGATGGCCAGCCCAGTTTTCCCTTTATCAGCTCGGGCATCGAAACGTTGTACGGTATTGAGCCGAAACAGGTCACAGGTGACTGGACATTGCTGCATGATATGGCCCATCCAGAAGATCGCGCTCGCATCGAAGAGACAATCGCCGAGTCGGCGCGGACCCTGTCCACCCACCATGTGGAGTTTCGTGTTTGCCGGCCAGGAGATTCGGATCGCTGGATTGAAGCCCGTTCAGTACCCGAGCGTCACCCCGATGGCAGTATTGTGTGGACAGGTGTGATGTTGGATATCACTGATCGCAAACAGGCCGAGCGGGAAATGCAGCGATTCCGTCTGGCCATGGACGCCAGTTCGGATGCCATCTATATCATCGATATTGAATCAGAACGCAATCCTTTAATCGATGTCAATCATGCTGCCTGCCGTATGCTGGGTTACTCCCAGGATGAGCTGCAAGGCATGACGCCCTTGGAGATCAATCCCGATTTGACGCCAGCAGATCTGAAGCGTCAGACGGCAACCCAACGGGTCGGGATGAGAGAGGTGTTTGAGACGCGTCACCGGACCAAAGAGGGGCGCCTTATACCCGTGGAGATCGTAGCCAACGTCTTTGAGGAGGAGAGGAAGCGCTACTCCATCGCTATCGTGCGTGATATCAGTGAGCGCAAAAAAGCTGAACAGGCCTTGGCACAAAGCGAACAGCTTTTTCGCAGTCTGGTGGAAAATCTGCCGGATATCGTGACACGTTACGATGTACAGTGCCGTCGTACTTTTGTGAGTTCTGCCTTTGAAGCTGTAACGGGCGTGCCGGCCCGTGAGATTCTTGGCAAAACGCCTGAAGAACGCTGGTCTGTACTCATTGGCCAAAGGAAGGCGGAAGTTTTTCAGAATCACCTGTTAGAAGTAATGGCAGGACGGCAGCAGAAGGAGTGGGAGCTCTCTTGGGTCACTGCCGAAGGCAAACCAGCTATTTTTGAGTTTCGTGCCGTACCGGAGTTCGGGTCTGATGGCGAAGTGGTCGGGGTGCTGAGCGTATCCCGAGATGTCAGCGCCAAGAGGGCGATGGAGCGGCAACTGCGCATGGCCGCCAGTGTCTTCGAAGCTGCTCAGGAGGGGATTCTCATCACCGATCCCGAGGGCTGTATCCTTGATATCAATCCTGCCTTCAGTCGCATCAGCGGTTATGAGCGCAAAGCGGTTTTGGGTAAGCCCCCAAGTCTGCTTGCTTCAGGATTTCATGACCAGGTGTTCTTTGAAAAGATGTGGTCTTGTTTATTGGAAAAGGGGTGCTGGGAGGGGGAGATCATCAACCGTCGTAAAAACGGGGAGATTTTTACCGAGCGCTTGGATATTGTGGCTGTACAGGATGATGCAGGGGTGCTGCAGCACTATATTGGCATCTTTTCAGATATTACCCAGCTTAAACGACATCAGCAGCAGTTGGAGCACATGGCTCATCATGATGCCCTGACCGGCCTGCCAAACCGGGCGTTGCTGGCAAGTCGCCTCTCTCAGGCCATGAATCAAGCGTTGCATAACAAAAAGATGTTGGCTGTTCTCTATATGGATCTGGACGGTTTCAAGCCGATCAACGATAACTATGGCCATGAGTTGGGTGACCGGGTACTGATCGAAATCGGCCAGCGCTTACTCAGAATATTACGTGCTGAGGATACGGTGGCCCGTATTGGTGGTGATGAGTTTGTTGCACTCTTATCGGATGTCAGTGATGTCCGAGAGTGTGAGGCCACTGCCCGGCATTTGCTCGATACCATCACCCAGCCCATAGAGATAGATGGGCACAAGCATACCCTCTCCGCCTCCGTTGGCATCAGTCGCTATCCTCAGGATCATACTGACGATGCCGATATTCTGCTCCGCTACGCGGATCAGGCGATGTACATGGCCAAGGCCGGCGGCCGTAATCAGTTCCTGTTCCACGGAACGGATATGCGTGGCAATGTGCTGAACGATAACCAGATGATCTATGACTTGCGCCAAGCGTTGGAAGAGGATCAGATCTCGGTCTATTACCAGCCTATTATTGAGATGGCCACAGGGCGGGTGATCAAGGCTGAGGCACTGGTACGCTGGCTTCATCCCCAACAGGGTCTGATTCCACCATCAGTCTTCATTCCGGTGGCAGAGAATGCGGGTCTGATTCATGCGATCGGTGAACTGGTTTTTGAGCGGGCAGCGGGCGTGGCTCAGGTCTGGGAAGAACGATCGAAACTGGCCCTGGAGGAGCATGTCCGTATCAGCATCAATCGCTCGCCGCGCCAGTTCTATCACCGGGATGGGATTGCCCCCTGGTTGCAGTACCTGATGAAAGAGGGGATTCCTGGCCATCTGGTGACGGTAGAGATTACCGAAGGGCTGTTGCTGGATGATTGCCCGGAAGTCCTGGAGCAGTTGCAACAGATGCGTGCTATGGGTATTACGATCTCCATGGACGACTTCGGGACCGGCTATTCGGCGCTTTCTTACCTGAAAAAGTTTGAGATTGACTATCTCAAAATCGACCGTTCATTTATCTCGGGTATCACTGAGGATACCAATGACCGGGCCATTGTAGAGGCCATCATCGTCATGGCCAAACGCCTGGGCATCAAGCTGGTGGCAGAGGGGGTCGAAACCCAGGGACAGGCCGATCTGCTGGCAGCGGTGGGTTGTGACATGGCACAAGGCTATTATTATGCCAAGCCTATGCCGGAAGCCGATTTTCTGGCTCTGGTTTTGGGCGGTGAGGGGAATGCTTAAAAAGTCCCTTCTGCCTGACGGTCGGCGTGGTAAGAGGAGCGTACAAGAGGGGCACTGGCTATCTTGGTAAAGCCCAGGCTCCTGGCCAGCTCAGCCAGTTCTTCAAACTCCGCTGGTTCCAGGTAGCGATCTACGGACAGGTGGTTTCGTGAGGGCTGCAGGTATTGGCCCAGGGTGAGCATCTCGCAGTCATGGGCACGCAGGTCTTCAAGCACGGCCTCAATCTCCGCCCTCTGCTCCCCCAGCCCGAGCATTAACCCGGATTTGGTGGGCACCTGAGGATGCTGCTGACGGAATCGGCGCAGCAGGTCGAGGGAGCCCTGATAATCGGCGCCGGGTCGGCAGGCAGGGTAGAGTCGCGGCACCGTCTCCAGATTGTGGTTGAAGACATCCGGTGGCCAGGCATTGAATTGGGTCAGGGCTAACTCTACCCGGCCGCGAAAATCCGGGGTCAGGATCTCGATCTGTAGCTTGGGGCACTGATTGCGCAGTGCCTGGATGCAGTGGGCAAAGTGCGCAGCACCGCCATCGCGCAGGTCGTCTCGGTTGACCGAGGTGATCACCAGATAGTCCAGTCCCATTTCTGCCACTGCAGAGGCTAGCTGTTCCGGCTCCTGCTCATCGGGTGGCAGGGGCTTGCCATGGGCGACATCGCAGAAGGGGCAGCGGCGGGTGCAGCGGTCGCCAAGGATCATGAAGGTAGCCGTGCCTTGGCTGAAGCATTCGCCCAGGTTGGGGCACTGGGCCTCTTCGCAGACAGAGCTGAGCCCCCGGAGGCGCAGGATCTGCTGGATACGTTTCACCCCAGGCCCACTGGGGGCACGGGCGCGAATCCAGTGCGGTTTGCGCTGTATCTGGTCGTTACCGGTTACTTTGACAGGGATGCGGGCCAGTTTGTCGGCACCACGCTGATGAGTCTCTGTCTGGGTGCGTGACGGGGGCTGAAAGTTTTCTTCACTCATGGCCTGGCGTTTTGTTAGGTTCAATGACGGCAGTGTATCCCAATTGTTGGCAAAGGCAGTTCGTGAGTCGGGTCTCGATCTCTGCCATAGGCGTCGTATCGCCAAGCTGTTCCAGACTGGTCATGGCCAGGTCGGGATAGCCACAGGGGTTGATGCGTTCAAAGGGTGTCAGGTCTGGCGATACGTTGAGGCTGATGCCGTGGTAACAGCAGCTGTGGCGGATGCGCAGACCGATGGAGCCGATTTTGGCCCCTGCCACATAGACACCGGGGGCGGCGGAGCGGGTTTCTGCCTCGATGCCAAGAGAGGCCAGCAGCTCGATCAGCGCCAGCTCCAGGCGCTGTATCAGCGATTTGACCCCCAGACCGATAACCCGGAGATTCAGCAAGGGGTAGGCCACCAGCTGGCCGGGGCCATGATAGGTGACCTGGCCACCCCGATCGGTTTGAATGACGGGGATATCGCCAGGACAGATCAGGTGTCTGGGGCGACCGGCCTGGCCTTGGGTAAAGACCGGCGGATGCTCCATCAGCCAGAGTTCACTGGGGGTTTCCGGGGTACGCTGTTGGGTGAAATCGCGCATGGCGATCCAGATTGGCAGATAGGGCTGCAGGCCAAGATGGTGAACCAATAGCGGCGTGGTCACAGGGCCATGAGGATCTGTTGGTGAGCGGAAAGATCCTGATAAAGGGCATCCATTTGTGCCCGGCTCTGGGCATGCACCCGTACCGATACCGACAGATATTTACCCCCTCGACTGGGACGGCAGCGCACGGCACCTTCGCCCAGCTCGGGTACGTGCTGGTTGACGATGGCGACCACGGTGGCCTCGAACTCCTCTGTGGCCAGACCCATGGCCTTGATGGTCAGCTCACAGGGGAACTTCAACAGGGACTCTTCGCTCATGGGATCAAACCTTGCCGCAGTTGTTGTTTCAGTTGCTGATAGGCTTGGGTTATCGCCTGCCAGCGGGGGCCGGGCTGGCCATTGCCCACGGTTTTGCCATCCAGCTGGGTCACCGCCATGATCTCCTTGGTGGAGCTGGTCAGCCAGACCTCCTCTGCATTTTGAAGTTGCGTCAGGCTGATAGACTCCTCCGCCACACGCCAGCCAACCTCAGTGGCCAGCTCCAACACCAGATCGCGGGTGATGCCTGGAAGCAGCAGGTTGCTTTTGGGCGGGGTCAGCAGGCGCCCTTGCTCAATGATAAAGAGATTGCTGACAGCACCTTCCAGGGCCAGGCCCTCACGCACCAGGATGGCCTCCACTGCCCCTTGATCCAAAGCGGCTTTCTTTAGCAATACATTGGGCAAGAGAGTAATCGCTTTGATGTGGCAGAGGGCCCAGCGGATGTCGTCCAGAGTAATGGCGGAGATCCCTTGGGCCTGTTGCGCCGGATCGGGCGTCGGGATGGAGTTGGCCATGGCAAAGCAGGTGGGTCGGATGTCGGCCGGAATGGCGTGATCCCGGTTGGCACCGGCTCCACGGGTGATTTGCAGGTAGACGGCTTGATCATCGACACCTGCGTTTTGGCCTGGGGCGAGCAGTTTTTCCAGGATCTGCTGCCATGCCGTGGCATCCATGGGTGGGTTGATACCGATGCTGCGCAGGCTGTTGTCCAACCGCTGCAGGTGTTGTTCCATACGGAACAGATGCCCACCATAAGCGGGGATAACCTCATAGACCCCATCGCCAAACAGAAAGCCACGATCCAGTACCGAGACCTTGGCCTTGTTGAGCGGAAGGTAGTCGCCGTTGAGATAGACCAGGGGGGCGTTCATCTAGTCCCACCAGAGCTTAATAGCATCATAGGAGCGAGAGAAAAAGCCGCCACGGGGGATCTCGTTCATCAGGATCACCGGGATGCTCTTGATGACATTGCCCTCCAGGTCGAGATCGATCCGGCCGATGACCTGCTGCTTGTGTAAGGGGGCATCCAACCGCTCCGGTAGTTTCAGAATGGGACGGAGCTTCTTGTATTGAAGCCGTGGGAGCGTCAACCACAGCTCCTGATTAACGCCAAGGATGGCCTGGGCGCCGTTGCCATACCAGACCTTTCGTTGGGCAACAGTCTGCCCTGGGGTGTAGAGCTTGCGGGTTTCAAAGTAGCGAAAGCCGTAATTGATCAGATCCGCGCTGATGTTCTCACGCGCTTTGCTCGAGGTGGTGCCCAGAACGACCGAGATGAGGCGGCTGTTCTCCCGCTTGGCTGAAGCCACCAGGCAAAAACCCGCAGCATTGGTATGGCCGGTCTTGACTCCATCGAAACCATCGTCGCGCAGTAGCAGGTGGTTGCGATTTTTTTGGGTGATGTTGTTGTAGGTAAAACTGTGCTCACCAAAATAGCGGTAGTATCGGGGAAAGTCACGGATCAGGGCGTGGGTCAGTCGGGCGATATCGCGGGCCGTGGTGTAATGGCCTGGATCGGGCAGACCGGTCGGGTTCATGAAATGGCTGTTTTTCATGCCCAGCCGGACCGCCTCAGTATTCATTTTGCTGGCAAAGTCATCAATGCTGCCCGCGACCTTTTCCGCCAGGGCCACTGCGGCATCGTTGCCGGACTGGATGACCATGCCGCGAATCAGCTCTTCGATGCTGACCTGGGTGTTCAGCTCAAGAAACATTCGCGAGCCGCCCATCTGCCTTGCCTTATTGCTCACAGTAACGTGATCGCTCAGGCTGAGACGCCCTGCCTTAAGCTCTTTGAATACCAGATAGGCGGTCATGATTTTGGTAATGCTGGCGGGTGGCAGCGGGGCGTCTGCCTGCTTTTCCGCCAAAACATTGCCACTGTCAAAATCGATCAGCAGGTAGCCTTTGGCCGCAATATTGGGCGGTGTCTCGGCCTGGGCCATGAGTACCCAGGTAAAACCGATGAGGAGGAGCAGGATTCGCGTTGAAAAAAGGTTTCGGATATCCATAATTCAGTTGATGACGACGAAGCTGGATTTGCCCAGGGCGGCTAACCGGGCGGCCTGACGGTCGGTTTCATCGACATCCCGATAGGGGCCTGTCAGTACTTTGTAGAAGAGCACGCCTTCCTGCTCCTCTTGCCGCACCTGTACCGGATGGTCTAGCAGTTGGGTCAGCTCCTTTTTGAGCTGTTCGGCATTACGCGGGTCGCCAAAGGCGCCAGCCTGTAGGTAGATCTCTCCCTTGATGGGGGCATAGGCGGGAATGGGTTGTTCAATCTCACCGGGTACGATGGCCCGGACCTCCACCAGGCCGGTGCCTTTGGCAATGATACCCACTTTGGCGGCAGCAGCCTTGGAGAGGTCGATGACCCGGTTGTCTTTAAACGGGCCACGGTCATTGATGCGGACGACGGCGCTTTTGCCATTCTTCAGATTGGTGACCCGGACATAGCTGGGGATGGGCAGGCGGGTGTGGGCCGCCGTCATGGCGTACATATTGTATTTTTCACCGTTACTGGTTTTTTCACCGTGAAAGTTGGGGCCATACCAACTGGCAATGCCACGCTCAACAAAACCGCGCTCGGTTTTTAGGGTGACATAGCGTATGCCTGATACGTTATAGCTGGGCGGGTTGCCTTTTCGGGTGCGTTCTTCAAGTCGGGGCACGGCATCTGGGGTTTTGGCCAAATCCCGGTCATCAACCGGTACAGATAAACAGCCCGCCAGAGTGGCGGTGATCAGGAGCAGAAGCGGGGCTAAGATTCTACAGTTTGGCATGGGGAAGACGCTGTTGGATTTCCTGGCTTAATTGAAAAACTGCCATGGCATAGAGGGGGCTGCGGTTATAACGACTGATGACATAAAAATTATGGAAACCAAGCCAAAAATCGTAATGGTCCCTGGAGACCTCAAAAGGCATCAAATAGACCAGAGCCTGATCCGGGATTTTTTCCAAAGGACGGATGCCTGTTTGCAGCAAGGTGGCGAGCTGATGATTGGGCTTGTCCTTGGGGCGGATCACCTCTTTTAGCAGTCGGCCATTCTCAGAAAAAAACAGGGGTCGGTGTTTTTTGGGGTCGATGCCAGCTACCTTAATGGCCACTTTCTCTCCTTTGTGCCACTGGTTTTTGGCGAAATAGTTGGCCACGCTGCCGATGATGTCGGCAGGGCTATTCCAGAGATCGATACGTCCATCTTTATCGAAGTCGATGGCAAAGTTGCGATAACTGCTGGAGATAAACTGAGGAGCACCCATGGCTCCGGCGTAGGAGCCCGTGACCTGGGTGGGATCAAACCCCGCACTCTTTGAGAGGAGAATGAAGTGTTTGAGTTCACTACGGAAAAACTCAGCCCGCTTGGGGTAATGAAAGCCCAGGGTGTATAAGGCATCCAGCACTCGGGTGTCACCGCTTCTACTGCCGTAGTAAGTCTCTACTCCAAGGATGGCAACGATGATGGAGGCGTCCACCCCAAACTCTTTTTCGGCCTTTGTCAGCAGATCCCGGTAGCTGGCCCAAAAGGCAATGCCAAGCTGAATCCGTTCCGGCCTGATGAAGATGGGCCGGTATTGGTACCAGGATTTTTTCTCGGCGCGGCTCTGCATACGGTCCAGGATGTCCTGACGGAATCGGGCCTGTTTCATCAAGGTTTTCACCTCGGTTTTATCCACAGAGGGCTCTTGGTCAAAGCTGTCGACAAAAGCCTGTACGGCAGGCGGCAAGGGGTCGGAGAATGCGGGCAGGGCAGTGCTGATCAGCAAGGTCAGTGCGGTGAGCTGGGCAAGGAGTCGAAACATCAGCTTGGCGATAACTTTCTGTGACTATGAATAGACATCAGGATACCGAAGCCAGCCATGATGGTCACCAGTGAGGTGCCCCCATAGCTGATCAGGGGCAAAGGAACGCCAACGACAGGTAGAAGACCACTGACCATGCCGACATTGACGAAAACATAAACAAAAAACACCAGGGTCAGGCTGCCAGCCAGCAGGCGGCTGAAGGAATTTTGCGCGGAAACGGCAATATAGAGCCCCCGGTAAATGATGAACAGGTAGAGCAAAAGCAACAGTAATACACCCATGAGCCCTAATTCTTCCGACAGCACGGCAAAGATAAAGTCGGTATGACGTTCCGGCAGAAACTCCAGATGCGACTGGGTGCCGTGGAGCCAGCCCTTGCCGTAGAGACCGCCTGATCCGATAGCAATCTTGGACTGGATGATATGGTAGCCGGTTCCCAGAGGATCGGTCTCCGGGTTGAGGAAGGTCAATACCCGTTGACGCTGGTAGTTGTGCATCAACATCCAGAGCACCGGGGCGGCAGCTGCCCCCAGTGCGGACAGGCCGATCATGAGACGCCAGCTGAGTCCACCCAGAAAGAGCACAAAGAATCCGGTACTCGCGACCAGGATGGATGTACCCAGGTCGGGTTGCTTGGCGATCATAAGTACTGGTACCACCATCAGAATGGCAGCGACCACAAGTTCCCACAGCCTTGGAGGTAATTGTCCTCGGGCCAGGAACCAGGACATGGCAATGGGGAGACCCAGCTTCATGATCTCCGAGGGTTGGAAACGCACGAAGCCCAGGTCCAGCCAGCGCTGGGCTCCCTTGCCGATTTCACCCACCACCAGTACGGCAGCCAGTAATAAAATGCCAACGAGGTAGGGCCAGATGGCCCAGCGTTGGAGTTGCATGGGTGAGATTTGCGCCACGGCGATCATGATGCCCATGGCCAATAAAAGGCGCAGGGCTTGACGATGCAGCTGTCCCATGTCTCCGCCACTGGCACTGTAGAGAATGAACAGGCCGTATCCGCTGAGCAGGAGCAGTCCCACCAAAAGAGGGAGGTCGATGCTCAGAAGATTCGATAGGCGGCCTTGACGCGAATCGCGTCCATCTGGGTGGAGCTTGCGTTCGTAGTGGGTTTCAACTTTCATTCTGGCGTTTCTGATGCCGGTGATTCAGGGTCTGATGCCTCTAGTTTGGCACGGTCGGCATCGTCCAGCTCATCGTAGGTGGCACCGAGCAAATAGGCATCCATGATTTTTTTGGCGATGGGCGCGGCAATCTTGCCGCCACTTTCTCCATGTTCAGCGATGATGGCAACGGCGATCTTGGGGGATTCTACCGGTGCAAAGGCGATAAAAAGGGCATGGTCGCGTAACTTTTCTCTCACCTGTCCTTTTTGGTAGGTGGCATCCTGCTTGATGGAAAAGACCTGAGCGGTTCCGGTTTTGCCCGCAATGCGGTAGTTTTCATTCTGGATACCCTTTGCGGTGCCCTTTTTGGCCTCAATCACCTGGGTCATGGCATAGACAATTTGCTGGTGATAGTTGCCCACTGACATATCAAAATGAACCGTTTTTGGTGAAATCGTTACTGGGGCTGCGCTTTGGTCAGGTGCGGTAATGGTAGCCACCAAGCGTGGCTCATGGTGTTTACCACCAGCGGCAAAGGTGGCTGTGGCGTTGGCCAGTTGCAAGGGGGTTGAAAGGAAATAGCCCTGGCCGATACCGGCGATGACGGTTTCACCGGGATACCAGGGTTTTTTGTGAACCCGCTCCTTCCATGCACGGGAGGGCAGTATGCCACCGTTCTCACCCAGCAGATCAATTCCGGTGGGGCGGCCAAAGCCAAAGGGTGCCAGATACTGGTCGAGCAGATCGATGCCCATGTCTGACGCTAGCGAATAGAAATAGACATCACAGGAGGTGGTGATGGCCGATAGCAGGTTGACACTGCCATGGCCCCATTTGTTCCAACAGCGATACTTATGGCTCTGCTTGGGGAGCTGGAAGTAGCCACGGCAAACCGTAGCGCTGTCAGGGGTCACGGTATGGCTGACCAGTCCGGCCCAGCCGAGAAAGGGCTTGATGGTAGAGGCAGGTGGGTAAAGTCCCTTCAGTGCCCGGTTGTAGAGGGGACGGTTGGGGTCTTGCAGAAAGGATTTGTATTTTTTACTGGAAATGCCATCGACAAAAAGATTGGGGTCAAAGCCCGGTTTGCTGACCATGGCGATGATACCGCCGGTCTCCACTTCGATGGCGACAGCGGCGCCATTGAATTCGCCAAAGGCGCTGAGGGCGACCTCCTGTACCCGTGTGTCCAGGTGGAGTTGCAGGTCACGACCGGTGTCTGGGGGGGTGCGCTCCAGGATTCGCAAAGGCCGTCCCGCCGCATTGACCTCCTCTTTGAGTAGGCCCACCCGGCCATGGAGCTGCTCTTCGTAGCTTTTTTCCAGGCCCGATTTTCCAATATGGCTGGTGCCGCTGTAGTTGGAAGCATCAATTCGCTCCAGGTCTTTGTCACTGATACGCCCGACGTATCCTACGATATGACCTGCCAGTGATTTCAAAGGATAGTTGCGGGTGGGCACCGCATTGATCACCACATTGGAAAAGAGGTGGCTTTTGACGGCGAAACGGGCGACCTCGCTCGGATCCAGGTTAATACGCAGGGGGACGTTGTCGAAACGGCGCAGTTGCCGTTTCAGCTTTTGATAGCGTTCGATATCATCATCGGTGATGGTGAGGATCTCGCGCAGACGGGTCAGGGTCTTGTCAAAATCACGGGTCCGTTGTGGGATCACCTCCAGGGTGTAGGTGAGCCGATTGACCGCCAGAGGAACCCCGTTGCGATCAAAAATCTGTCCCCGGGTGGGCGCCAAAGGGCGGATCTTGACCCGGTTCTCCGTGGACTGGGTACGATATTTTTCGTGCTCAACCACCTGTAGGCGGAACATCTGTGCCACCAGGATCACGAGCATGAGTGTCAGCCCTACAGCAGAGATCAATGCCCGGCTGGTGAAAAGCCGACTTTCGCGCAGGTGGTCTTTGAACGAGAGGTTGGGCAGATCCATCAGCAGGCAACAACGGAAAAGTGCGCGCGACGATTCAACACAGTCTACAACCTAGCCTTTGATGCGGTGCATATCGCTGACCAGCACAATAACCCAAGGCCAGATAAAGGCACCCACCAGCGGAGAGAACCAGAAGTCGGCCGTGTCTGGCATATGCCCGGTGCTGCTGTAGACCCAAAACTGGAGGATACGCTCCAGCAGCAACAGTCCCAAAATTACAAAGGCCTGCTGCCAGGGAGGGAAGAAACGGATACGACGATAGACCTGTAGGCAGATGTAGGCCGTAATACTGTGGGCCAGGGCATTTTGTCCCAAGAGGGCGCCGGTGATGGCGTCCTCGGCCAATCCCAGTATCCAGGCACTGAAAACGCCAATGCGTTCTGGTGCTGCCAGTATCCAGTAAAAGATGGCCAGACTGACAAAGGGTGGGCGATAGGGCGCGGCCCAGGGTGGCAGTGGCGTGATGCTGAGCAGCAGGCCAGACAGCATGACCAAAAGGATGGTTGTCCAGGAGCTGTGATGGGTTGGTTGCATTCAGTCTCCCTCCGTCACCTGGTTCGGTATCGGATCCTCAGGTTTTGGAGGCCATACTAGCAGGACCTCCCGTGCCCGATCTAGATTGGCGCTGGGCGTGGCGGTTGCTTCGGTAAAGGGGGCGCCAGGGTTACGGGCCACCTGATCCACGATACCGACGGGATAGCCGCTGGGGAATTGTCCGCCCAAACCAGAGGTGGTGATCTGGTCGCCAGGTTTGATGTCACTGTCATTGGGGATGAAGGGCAGGGAGAGACGATTGATCTTGCCTGTGCCGATGGCGATTGTGCGTAGCCCGGTACGGCTGATCTGAACCGGCAGGCTGTGATCTGTGTCGGTGATCAGCAAAATGGTCGCTGTCCAGGGGGTGACCTCTGAAACCTGGCCCATGATGGCGTTTGCATCTACTGCGGGTTGGCCGACATAGACACCGGACTGACTGCCCTTGTTAACCAGCAGGTGGTGGCGGTAGGGATCGAGATCCATGCTCACCAGTTCGCTGATCAAAACATGCTCGCCGACTTTGAACGAGGAGTTCAGCAACCGGCCCAGGCGCAGCATCTCCTGCTCCAGGGCATCCAGTTTGAGCAGGCGGGCATGAAGTTTGAGGTTTTCCGTATGGAGCCGGTTATTGTCTGCCAGTAGGGCCTCATGGGAAGCAAAGCTGTCACGCATGTTGTGGTAAATCTTTGAAGGCAGATCGGCCAAAAACACCAGGGGATAGGTAATGGCGGCGACCGCAGAGCGGAATTTGCTGTGGTGGCGCTCCCGATAGTCGACAGTGAGCACTGTCAAAGACAGCAGTACCGCGATGATGAGTCGGGTGGTGGTTGAGGGCCCACCATCGAACATATGTATCAAGAGCTCGATTCCTCAAAAAGGGATCGATGCGATCCCGGACTGTTCGATGCGGACTACTCGGTGGCGAAGAGTACCGCTGTACGGTCGCTGAGCATCTCCAGCGCTCTGCCGCCGCCACGGGCTACGCAGGTCAGGGGGTCGTCGGCGACAATAACGGGTAATCCGGTCTCCTCGGCCAGCAATCGGTCGATGGCGCGAAGCAGGGCGCCGCCGCCGGTGAGAACGATGCCGCGCTCGGCCACATCGGCCCCCAGTTCTGGTGGCGTCTGCTCGAGGGCCAGTTTAACCGCGCTGACGATGCCCGCCAACGGCTCTTGCAGGGCCTCCAGAACCTCATTGCTGTTGATGGTAAAGCTTCTCGGAATGCCTTCTGCAAGGTTACGACCCGTGACCTCGATCTCGTTGACCTCGTTACTGGGGAAAGCGGTGCCGATCTCTTTTTTGATGCGCTCTGCTGTGGGCGAGCCGATCAAAGAACCAAAGTTACGACGCACATAGTTGATGATGGCGTCATCCAGGCGGTCTCCTCCAATACGTACCGAGTTGGAGTAGACCACGCCATTCAGCGAGAGAACGGCTACCTCGGAGGTGCCCCCACCGATATCCAGCACCATGGAACCTTCGGGCTGGTCAATGGGCAGACCTGCTCCCATGGCAGCAGCCATGGGCTCTTCAATCAGATAGACCTCACGGGCACCAGCGCCGGCGGCAGATTCCTTAATGGCGCGGCGTTCCACCTGGGTGGAACCACAGGGTACACAGATCAGGACGCGGGGGCTGGGCCGAATGATCTTGGATTCATGGACCTTATGGATAAAGAACTGCAGCATTTTTTCGGTGACGGTGAAGTCGGCGATGACACCCTCCTTCAGTGGCCGGATGGCCTCGACGCCTTTTGGGGTCTTGTCAAAGATGTTTTTGGCTTCTCCGCCAACTGCGATGACCGATTTGTTGCCGTTTTTCTCGTAGCGGATGGCCACGACCGAAGGTTCGTTCAGTACGATGCCATTTTGCCGGGTGTAGACCAATGTGTTGGCGGTACCCAGGTCAATGGAAAGGTCGTTGGAAAAAAGGCCGCGTAGGGCTTTAAGGAACATAGGTCAAGAATTCCGTGTAAATATCGAGAAACTAAAGGGTAATGTAACTCTTTAGTTGACTATAGAGCAAGCGGGAGTCCTTGCAAAGGGCGCCATTCTACCTTAGTGGCGCTTTTGCTTATATAGATGTGCCCCCTTTGCCTGTGCTATTTTTCGACCTTTTCCCTGGAATTGAGTTCATTATGGCGATCGAACCCAACGATGTGAGTGGCATCGCGCACCTGGCCCGGCTGGCCATCAGCGAAACGGAAGGTGAGGCCCTGGCCCAGGACCTGAATGGTATCCTGGATTTTGTGGCCCAGTTATCCACGGTGGATACGGCGGATGTGTTACCCATGGCCCATCCCCTGGAGATGGTACAACGCCTGCGGGCCGATGTGGTGACGGAATCCGATCAGCGTACGGCCTTCCAGGCCATCGCCCCGGAGACGGAAGAGGGCCTCTATCTGGTCCCGAGGGTGATCGAATGAGTGCCATCTATCAACAGACTCTGGCCAAGCAGGCCCAGGCCTTGGCGGCAGGTGACTGCTCCAGCATGGAGCTGACCCAGCATTATCTGGATCGCATTCGCCGCTTTGATTCGGCCCTCAACAGCTACATCACTCTGGACGAGGAAGGTGCGCTGGATCAGGCTCGTGCTGCCGATGAACGCCGTGCTAAAGGTGAGGCGGGGCCATTGACCGGCATACCGCTAGCGCAGAAAGACATCTTCTGTACCCAGGGGCTGCGCACCAGTTGTGGCTCGCGTATGTTGGATAACTTTGTCGCTCCCTACGATGCTACGGTGATCGAGCGCTTTCGTGCCGCCGGTGCCGTTACCCTGGGCAAGACCAATATGGATGAGTTCGCTATGGGCTCCTCCAACGAGACCAGCTGGTATGGCCCGGTGAAGAATCCCTGGGATCAGGAGCGGGTGCCCGGCGGCTCTTCAGGGGGCTCTGCCGCTGCTCTGACCGCGGGTCTCTGCGCAGCGGCCACAGGGACGGATACCGGTGGTTCCATCCGCCAGCCAGCGGCCCTCTGCGGCATCACCGGCCTCAAGCCGACCTATGGTCGGGTCTCCCGCTACGGCATGATCGCTTTTGCCTCCAGCCTGGATCAGGCCGGTCCCATGACCCGCAGCGCCGAAGATGCTGCCCTGATGTTGCAGGTGATGGCAGGCTTCGACGAGCGCGATTCCACCTGTGCGGATCGTCCGGTGGACGACTATGCCGCTGCCCTGAATCAGCCGGTCAAAGGTTTACGGGTGGGCTTGCCCCGGGAGTTTTTTGCCGAGGGCTTGCCTGCTGGGATGGCGGCCAGTCTGGAATCGGCCATGGCAGAGCTGCGTACCCTAGGCGTCGAGTTCAAAGAAATCGATCTGCCTCACAGTGGTCTTTCGGTGCCTGCCTACTATGTGGTGGCCCCGGCGGAATGCTCCTCCAACCTGGAGCGTTTCGATGGGGTTCGCTTTGGTCATCGCTGCGAAGATCCCAAAGACTTGGACGATCTGTTCAAACGCTCGCGCCAGGAAGGCTTCGGGGTCGAGGTGAAGCGCCGAATCCTCATCGGCACCTATGCCCTCTCCGCCGGCTATTACGATGCTTATTACCTGCGGGCGCAGCAGGTACGCCAGTTGATCGCCGCCGATTTCCGTCAGGCCTTCGGGTCTGTTGATGTGATTCTGGCCCCCACCAGTCCCGGCACCGCCTTTCGCTTTGGCGAAAAGAGCGGCGATCCGGTGAGCATGTATCTGTCCGACATCTACACCATCGCCGTGAATCTGGCCGGGCTGCCCGCCATGTCACTCCCCGTCGGGCCGGTCGAGGGACTGCCCGCCGGGATGCAGTTGATTGGTAACTATTTTGATGAAGGGCGTCTGCTCAATCTGGCCCATGCCTTCCAGCAGGTGACCGATTGGCATCGTGCCTTTCCCCCCGGTTTTGAGGAGGTCGCCTGATCATGCAGTGGGAAACCGTCATCGGGCTGGAGATCCACGCCCAACTTGCCACGAAATCCAAGATCTTCTCCGGCGCGGCCACCGCCTTCGGAGCCGAACCCAACACCCAGGCCTGTGCGGTGGACCTGGGGCTGCCGGGGGTGCTGCCGGTGCTCAATGCCGATGTGGTACGCATGGCCGTCAGGTTCGGCAGCGCCATCCAGGCCGAGATTGGCCGCCGCTCGGTGTTCGCACGCAAGAACTATTTTTATCCCGATCTGCCCAAGGGGTATCAGATCAGCCAGTTCGAGCTGCCCATCGTTGGCAAGGGCCAAGTGGCCATTCTGGTCGATGGTAACGAACGCATCATCGGTGTCACCCGCGCCCATCTGGAAGAGGATGCGGGCAAGTCCCTGCACGAAGATTTCCACGGTCGCACCGGCATCGACCTCAATCGGGCAGGTACTCCTCTGCTGGAGATCGTCTCCGAGCCGGACATGCGCTCCGCTGCCGAGGCGGTGGCCTATGCCAGAAAGATCCACCAGATCGTGCGTTATCTGGGCATCTGCGATGGCAATATGCAGGAGGGCTCTTTCCGCTGCGATGCCAACGTCTCCATCCGCCCCAAAGGCGAAGAGAAGCTGGGCACCCGTGCCGAGCTGAAAAACATCAACTCCTTCCGTTTCCTGGAACGGGCCATCCATTACGAAGTGGATCGCCAGATCGACATCCTCGAATCCGGTGGCAGCGTGGTGCAGGAGACTCGGCTTTACGATGCAGCCAAGGATGAAACCCGCTCCATGCGCTCCAAAGAGGAGGCCAACGACTATCGCTACTTCCCCGATCCCGATCTGCTGCCGGTGGAGCTGGAAGAGAACTTCATCCAGGAGATCGCTGCCAACCTGCCGGAGCTGCCTGACGCCAAGCGTCACCGCTTCGAGTCCGATTACGGCCTGACCCCGGCGGATGCCGATACCCTCAGCAGCAGTCGCGCCATGGCCGACTACTTCGAAACCGTGGCCAAAGGTGCGGGCGATGCCAAACTGGCGGCCAACTGGGTCATGGTGGAACTGGGTGCCGTGCTCAACAAGGCCGGGCTCGACATCAGCCAAAGCCAAGTCGATGCCGAAGCCTTTGCCGGACTGGTGGCCCGTATTCAGGACAACACCATCTCCGGCAAGATTGCCAAACAGGTGTTCGAGGCCATGTGGGCCGGTGAGGGCAGTGCCGATGAGGTCATCGAAGCCAAGGGTCTCAAGCAGATCACCGACAGCGGGGCCATCGCTGCCGTGGTGGATCAGGTGATTGCCGATAATCCCAAACAGGTCGAAAGTTATCGTAATGCCGATCCTGTCAAACAGCCGAAGATGCTGGGCTTCTTTGTGGGTCAGGTGATGAAACAGACCCAGGGCAAGGCCAATCCGGGGCAGGTGAATGAGTTGTTGTTGGAGCGGCTGGGGTAGGCTTCGGCTTCGCTCATATCCAGAGAGTCATCTCTCCACCACCTCCCGTAAGCGCCAGTAGGAGCGCCCCATGGGCGCGAAGCTCACGTCTGCAAGTCATGATATGACCGGCGTATCACCACACCCATCGCGCCCACGGGGCGCTCCTACATGGTTTATCTGGTTCCCACAGTTCTCTGTGGGAACGCGAAATCATCCTTGAGGGCTACTCTCAGCTTTCGACCGCTGCTTTTTCGGGTCGTCGTAAAGGGCTTTGCATGCTGGGGGGCGAAGGTTTGGATCTGTTTTGGCGGCCGCTATCTGATCACAGGGTAAATCAGCTAATGAGTGGAGGCAGGTTAGTATAAGGCCGCGAGTTTTGTGAGAGACGAGGTTTTTCTCAAAAAGCTTGAAAGCATGGTCTTTAAGGGCCTTGAATTCAGCTTCTCTTAAGGCCTTTTCCTCTGAAGATAGAGTGCTCAGCCTTTTGCTTGTGCATTTATTACCTTTTTCGTAGAAGGCGTCGACGACTTCGTTGAGCTCGGACAGCTCAGACTCGCTGGCCATGGCGAATGAGCTGAAGAGTAAGAGGAGTAAGGGAAATAGACGTATCATGATGGGCGTCCCCGTAGTCAAGCTGATAAAAATTGAGTGGCAAGCCTAGCCTGAAAAGATGGGGTGGTCTACTTTTATGGCCCAGCCATTGCCTGAGTAGCTTTGGGCTTCGGCTTCGCTCAGCCAGCGTTTGGTGTTGCATTATTTGGCTTACCAGACTCTCACACGCCCATAAACCTAACCGCTCAGGGCAGGTCGCAGCTGACTCATGGTTTTTGTATAGCTGCCTGCTATACAGTGCTGTATACTTATTCGGTATACAGTTGAGGTATGTTATGCAAAGCACAGCCAAGAAAGAAGCCCCTATCAATTTGAGGGCGCTACCAGCGCAACGGTTACTTATTGACCGTGCCAGCCAGGTGATGGGTAAGAGTCGTACCGATTTTGTGCTGGAAGCTGCCTGCCGTGAGGCCGAGAATGTCTTGCTCGATCAGCGCCTATACATTCTTAATGAGAAAGATTTCGCTGCTTTTGAAGCTGCGTTCGCTGCCCCTGTCAAAGACAATCCAGCCCTGCGTAGCCTGCTGACTGCTCCAGCACCATGGGAATAAGCGCCCCTGATCCGCTCACAGAGGAGCACAGTACGCCTCATTTCGACTGTGGCGATCCTGTTCTCAATGATTGGCTTCAACGAAAAGCGTTAAAGAATGAGCGCAATGGTGGTTCTCGAACCTTTGTTGTCTGTGATGGGTGGCAGGTGGTCGGTTACTACTCGCTCGCCACAGGAGCCTTGCAGCACGATAACGCCCCAGGAAAATTGCGGCGCAATATGCCTGACCCGATCCCTGTCATTGTTTTGGGGCGACTGGCGGTTAGCGTCGACCATCAGGGACAAGGCATTGGTCGAGGCATGTTGAAAGATGCCGTTTTCAGGGCGATTGGCATAGCTGAACAGGTTGGCGTCAAGGCCATGCTGGTACACGCCATCTCTTCTGAGGCCAAACGATTCTACCTGCGCCGTGGTTTTGTTGAATCTCCTGCCAATGACATGACGCTCATGGTAACGATCAAAGACGCTATTGCTCACATACGATAGCTTGGTAGATAACCCGCTCTCCACTGCCTCCCGCAAGCGCCAGTAGGAGCATCCTGAGCGCGAAGCCACGTCTGCAAGTCATGATATGACCGGCGCACCACCACACTCATCGCGCCCACGGAGCGCTCCTACTTGGTCGATCTTTTTCGTGGGAATCCATCCCTTTTGCCTAAGGGTTACAGGTATGCATTCCCACTCTGGCGCATGGAAACGAGAAAAGTACCAGCTCATTCAACTAAACTCACTCTCATCCCCATCCTGCAGATCAAGGAGGAGCAGTGGGCGGGCCCAGGGCGATCTTCATCAACGACAAGTGGCGTATCTTCGCTGAAAAGGTGAAGCGGCGGGATGGTTACCGCTGTCTGCGCTGTGGCCGCGAGACCCACGAGGTGGTTTTGCAGGTTCACCATGAGCGCTATTTTGAAGGTAAGGCACCCTGGGAATATGCTCTCAGTGATTGCCTTACCCTCTGCCAGGGGTGCCATGCCCGCGAACATGGCCAGATCGAACCCGATCATGGTTGGACTCTGCTTGCCATTACCGATCTGGGGAGCCTGGATAGGGTGTGCGAGCGCCGCAATTGCGGCAGCATGATCCGCTACGCCCATGAGACCTACCACCCTGCCTGGGGCTATAAGGTTGTCGGTAGTACCTGTGTTCAGCATCTCACCAGCAAGGAACGCGATCTCAGCCAGCGGCTGATTGTCCTCTACAAGAACATTGCCACCTTCGTCCATGATTCAGTCTGGCGTGAGGGGCGAACCCAAAAAGGCCGTTATTACCTTTTTGCAACCTACCGATACCATGAGATTCGTATCTACGGCACCGAAAACCATTACGCCTATCAGCTTGTTCTTAAGGAAAAAGGGGTCAAATGGCACGACTATCGTGACGTTATCCCCTTCCCAGGCCGTGTTCTTGAAGAGGTAAAGGAAATCGCCTATCTGGTGCTGAAGGGAACCTTAGAGCATGACCCGGGAGAGCAAGCGCAGTTGCGGGAGATTTATCGACGGCTAATCGGACGAGGATGAATTACGCTGGTAAGCGTATATATTTTATGAATCCAATCATTTTTTCTCAAACCTTCTGCCCGAGGGGCGTTTGCGTAACTACCTGTGAATCCAGGAACGGATTGAGCCGCATATAAAGAGGCCGGGCCTCCTTGTGGGCGATTGCGCACGATCTCTCGGCTACATCCGCTCTCGCACTGCCACAGCGACACAATGGGCTTTACCCTGCTTCAGTTTGCGGTAGTTGCCGAACACCTCTTTGAAGCTACGTTTGATGAAGTCGCGCAGGCCGTTGATGGTGACGACATAAAAGCGACCACCGGGGCGGAGTCTGGCCATAGCCTCGTAGAAGTAGAGATAGTACTGTTCGTTGCCGGTTTTGGCGGGCAGGTTGGAGACGATGACATCGAAACGGCGATCGTCGAGTTGATCAAAGCCGTTGCTGAGCAGGGCCTCGATGTTGGTGATTCGGTTCAGTTTCGCGTTGCGTTGGCAATAGTCGATGGCGACAAAGTCCTTGTCTAGCAAAGTGTGTCGGCCCTCTGGGGCCAATCGGGCCAAAGTTAGGCCGAGGGGGCCGTAGCCGCAGCCGAGATCGGCGCTCTCTTCCGTTGGGTCGATTTCAATTTGGTCCAGCAACAGGCGGCTGCCCTCATCGATGCCTTTTGGGGAGAAAAGTCCCCAGGTAGTCTGGAAGGCCAGGGGTTGATCCCGCAGACGATCCTCAAAGCGGATGTCCCGGCGCAGTCCTTCGAGCCAGGCGCGTTTTTCCGCAGAGAGGTTTTTTGGCAGCAGCATCTGGGTTATTTCAGAATTTTGGTCAGGCTGAAGGCGCCACGCAGATCGCCCTTCTTGAATCCGCGGGCTTTGTCGTTGGGGTAGAGTTCATCCAGTTTGGCGGCGATTTCGGGTTTGAGATTTTCCCCGTGGCAGGCCAGACAGGGGATAGAGGCGGTGGGGATGGCTTTCATATAGCGAAAGACCCGTTGGCCGTCTTTTTCGATGATCACGGCATGTTCCAGCCCGGTGGGCTTTTCTCCGGCCGCTTTGCGGCTCTCAAACTGGTTTAGAATCTGGGTTTCCCATTCGTCCGGGGCGTTATCCGGGTTGCGAACCTTGAGGCTGGTACGGGCGACTTTGATGCCCTTTTTTTCGGAGAGCTTCATACCAATGGGAGCAGCCTTCTCGTTGCAGGCCTGAATGGCATTGATCGGGCCTCCCTCTTTTATGGCGGACTTGAGTTTATTCTGCAGCTCAGTCTTGAAAACCTTGAGCACGCGGTGGCTTTCATCGACCAGAGGCTGTAGTTCCTCGGTAGCCGACGAGGGTTGCAGGGCGGATAACATCAGAACAGCAGTGAGAGAGCGGGTCAGGGTCATAATCAATCCTCCAAAAGGTAATGGGTGCTGGGGCGCTAGGGTACCTCAACGGAATTGGCGAGGAATTAACGAAACGCAAACTCAATCCGTGCCGCAAACAGGGCAGTTGGGGTCTGGGCGTAATCGAATCTGGCGCCACTCTGTCATCAGGCCATCGAACAGCAGTAGGCGATTGTACAGGGGCTCTCCCGCCTGAGTCAGTATCTTGAGCGCCTCTAGGGCCTGCAGGCTGCCAATGATGCCTACCAAGGGTGAGGCCACGCCGTTGCCGCTGCAGGTGATCTCTTCCGATCCGGTTTCGTCATAGAGGCAGCGATAACAGGTATCACCGGAACGGTTGCCAAAAACCGCCACCTGACCCTCCCAGCGGATGGCTGCGCCACTGACCAGGGGAATTCCGGCCTGACGGCAGGCGCGGTTGGCGGCGAAGCGGGAGGCAAAATTGTCCGAGGCATCCAGCACCAGATCGATGCCATCCAGCTGTTCGCTTAAGCCCCTCTCATCCAGCGCCTTGGCGAGAGTTTTCACTTGGCAATGGGGGTTGAGATGCCGGATGGCTGTTTCGGCGGAGGCCACCTTGGTTTGGCCCAGATTGGGCTGACCATGGGCGATCTGGCGCTGAAGATTGGAGAGATCCACCACATCGGGATCCGCCAGAGTCAGGCTACCGACCCCGGTAGCGGCCAGGTAGAGCGCAATGGGTGAGCCGAGTCCACCAAGGCCAAGGATCAGACAATGGGCCTGTTGCAGCCTCTCTTGTCCGTCGAGATCGATTTCCGGCAGCAGGATTTGGCGGCTGTAGCGGAGCAGGGCCTCTTCATTCATGGGTTCGTGATGATGACGCCAGATAAATCATTCGAGCTTGCCCCTCATTGATCTTGACCTATCGCGGACAATCGTTGCGGCTGTCAGCAATCCGTTGAGCGGCTTCATTGGTTTTTTGGATACCCAGGAAACAAAACCGGCCATTGTTGTGACGAAACACCAATAGTCTGGAAAGCGCCTTGTTCGAATCATTCTCATCCTGTGCGTTGACCCTGACAATTAGCGAAACCAATTTATTGGCTTGATCGTAACGCCATTCCAGAACCTCTCCGGCGATGTAGGCGAAATGACCACCGATGTGATTGTTAATATCGGCCATGCCATCATAAACCACCTGATTGTTTTTCAATACCACCAGCCAACTGCGGAGATCACCCCCGGCAACCTGAATGCTGTACCCATCGCGACCGGGGCAGGCCATGGAAAAATAATCTATCTCAGCTTCAGGATCATTCTCACTGGACTCCAGTACTTGGCATTTTTTCTCCTCCAGTGAGGTGTATGCAGATTGATTCGCCTGTGCGCCAAAAGGAAACACCAAACAGAAGATCAATATTTTGATTTTCATAGAAAGACTTTTCGATTATTAATCATCGATATTTACTAAGAAGGCATTATTCCACAGGACGCAAGAATTAAAAATATCATCAATAAAACAATGTGTTAAAAAATAATAATTGTCTTGTTATTTTTTGCCTTCTTAGTAAATAAGTGATGCTGGTGGATGCGCTTCGTTTGTCCACCCCCCTACGTCGCTGGCTTCATAAGAATCCATAGCATCCACTGATCTTTATTCATTTTGTTCATCGGTAATGACGCCAAATATCCGGCTTGGTGTCTTGGCATTCGTGGGTGAGGCGGTGGTAGCGTTCGATGAAGATGTTGCGTGTGATGTGTGGATCTGAGTGCTGGTAGCCATGCAGGGCTTGCTGGGTGCCCTCTGTATAATGATAAAGGGCGCGTTTAATGCGGTAGAGCAGGTCGCAACTCAAATGAAAACCCAGCTCGCTCAGCAGCTCCTCCAGCTCTTGGAGGTTGATCTGGTGCAGATCGTATCGCACTTTGGCGTGGATGTTGGAGCAGGCCCCGGCATCCAGGACGCCAGGGATCTCCTTGAGAACTAATGCTGCGGTTACCGCTTGTTCCCTGTCTGGATGAAAGGGGCTGAACAGGATGTCGCGCTCTTTCAAATTGTCCTGATGTGCCTGGTGCATGGCCGGAATCCTCAACGAGTTACTGGACCAAGAGCTCAGAATCATTGGGCGATCTCGGTGCCGATCGCCTCAGTTGGGGCGCTGGCCACCAGTGATGCGGTCCCGCCCGCCCAGATCCGGGAAGGTTCGGATCTGGGTAAATCCTTTGGCCGATAGTATGGCACGAACTGCCTCGGCTTGGTCAAACCCGTGTTCCATCAGTAGCCAGCCCTCCGGGGCAAGCAGCGCTGGGGCGCACTGGGCAATCTGTCGAATGGCGCCCAGTCCATCGGGGCCGGAAGTGAGCGCCTGAATCGGCTCGGCCTGAAGGTCAGGGTGGGTCAGGTGGTAATCACCTTCGGCAATATAGGGTGGGTTGCTGAGGATGAGATGGAAGGGCGGCTGGCCGAGCAAGGGCTCACACCAGTTTCCCAGGAGAGATTGGATCTGATCGAAGCCCAGGCTCTGAAAGTTGGTCCGTGCGATCTCCAGGGCTGTGGCGGAGGCATCGGTGGCAAAGATCTTCAGCTCAGGTCTTTCGCTGGCCAGGGCGGCGGCAATGGCACCACTTCCCGTGCCGAGATCGGCGATGCGCCAGGACTGGCTCGGGGGCAGGCGTTCCAGGGCCAGTTCCACTAGGGTTTCAGTTTCAGGGCGTGGCACCAATACGCCTGGCCCGACCTTCAGGGAAAGCGACCAGAACTCACGCTGGCCAGTGAGATAGGCCATAGGGGTGCCCTCCAGTCGTCCCTGAAGCAGCTGCTCAAAGGCGGCCTGGGCTTCGGCTTCCAGTGTCCGATCTGGCCAGGTATAGAGATGGCTCCGGGGTTGTTTCAGCACATGGCAGAGCAGGGTTTCTGCTTCCAGTCTGGCGTTGTCAGCAGCCAGGGGCTCGAGTTGGGCCTGGGCTTGCTGCAGGACGTTGCGGTAGCTGGGGTTACTCTCCATCAGCCAGGGCAGCCAGTTGATCGGCTTGGGATTCGTGGGTTAGTGGGTTGATCACGCCATCCAGCTGTCCCTCCATGAAGCTGTCTAACTGGTAGAGAGTTAGGTTGATGCGGTGGTCGGTGAGCCGATTTTGGGGGAAGTTGTAGGTGCGGATGCGCTCGGAGCGATCACCGCTGCCCACTTGCAAGCGGCGCGAACTGGCCTGTTCCGAGGCCTGCCGGGCCTGGGCTGCGGCCAGAAGTTTGGCTGATAACAAAGACATCGCTCGGGCCTTGTTTTTGTGTTGGGAGCGTTCGTCCTGACACTCGACTACGATGCCGCTGGGAAGGTGGGTGATGCGCACGGCGGAGTCGGTGGTGTTGACGTGCTGACCCCCAGCACCGGAGGAGCGGTAGGTGTCGATACGCAGATCGTTGGTATTGATCTCCACGTGATCCACCGCTTCGGCCTCGGCCAGGATGGCGACGGTGCAGGCCGAGGTGTGGATACGCCCCTGGGACTCGGTCTCCGGTACCCGCTGTACCCGGTGGGTGCCTGATTCAAATTTGAGCCGGGCGTAGACCCCTTGGCCGCTGATGCGGCAGATGATCTCTTTGTAGCCGCCCAACTCTCCCTCACTTTGGCTGATCACCTCGGTCTGCCAGCGCTGCTCTTCGGCATATCGGCTGTACATGCGAAAGAGATCGGCGGCAAAGAGCGCGGCCTCGGCACCGCCAGTACCGGCCCGGATTTCGAGAAAGATGTTGCGTCCATCGTTGGGATCGGCGGGGATCAGGTGGCGCAGCAGGTCGGGCTCTAGCGCAGTCAGGTGCTGCTGGGCGGTTTCCAGCTCTTCCCGCGCCAGGTCGGCTATCTCGGGATCGCCGAGCATCTCTTCGGCAGTGGCAATGGCTTCTTCGGTGGCGAGGTAGTCCTGGTAGGCGTCGGTGACCGGCTCCAGACGGGCATATTCGCGGGTCAGGTCGCGAAACTGGTTTTGATTCGTCTGTATCTCAGTGGTGGCCAGAAGCGCGGTGATCTCTTCCCGGCGCTCGCTGAGTTGCGCCAGTTTGTTGCGTAGGGAGGCTTTCATACTTTGGTGCCAGGGCGGATTTGCAGCAGTTGGTGAGCGGCTTTGAGTAATTCGCTTTTACCTTGGGAACTGGCCTGACGCAGGTTGACGCTGGGGCCATGTAACAGCTTGTTGGTCAGGGTGTGGGCGAGAAAGGCCAGGGCCTCTTCTGGTGATTTGCCGTTGTCTAACATGCGTCGTGCCCGTGTCAGAACCTCATCGCGCATCTGTTCGGCATTGGCGCGGTAATCTGTAATGGCATCTACGGCCTCCAGGGAGTTGAGCCAGCCGCAAAACTCACGGGTTTGCAGATCAACAATCTCCTCAGCCTGTTCGGCAGCTTCCTGGCGCGAACGCAGGTTTTCATGGATGACGCTATCCAGGTCGTCAACCGTGTAGAGGTAGATATCGGCCAGCTCTGCCACCTCGGCCTCGATGTCTCTGGGGACGGCAATGTCGACCATAAACATGGGGCGGTGTTTGCGCTTTTTCAGGGCGCTCTCCACCGTTCCCTTGCCCAATACCGGCAGGGGGCTGGCGGTAGAGGAGATGACGATGTCAGCCTCGGCCAGGTGGGCGGATAAATCGGTGAGGGCGATGGCATAGCCGTCAAAGGACTGGGCCAGATGATGGGCCCGCTCCAGGGTGCGATTGGCGACAATGAGGCGGCCAATGCCCTGTTGGTTGAGGTGACGGGCGGCGAGTTCGATGGTTTCACCCGCCCCAATCAAAAGAGCGGTGTGCTGCGATAGATCGGCAAAGATCTGGCGGGCCAGACTCACTGCGGCAAAGGCCACCGAGACAGGGCTGCTGCCGATGGCGGTGTCGGTGCGGATCTGTTTGGCTACGGAAAAACCGTGCTGAAACAGGCGCGACAGCAGTTTTTGAACCCCGCCGGCTTCTTGGGCAGAGGCAAATGCGCTTTTGACCTGGCCCAGAATTTGGGGTTCGCCCAACACCATGGAATCCAGGCCACCAGCCACGCGCAGGAGGTGGGCGATGGCCGCCTCGTCCTGGTGGATGTAAAGATGTTGTTGCAGGGTTTCGGTATCCAATCCGTGGAATTGTCCCAGCCATTGGGCCACAGCTTGGGACTCGCCCTGACAGACGCCATAGATTTCAGTGCGGTTACAGGTGGAGAGGATTACCGCCTCGGTCACTGTCTCCTGGGCGGTGAGCGAGCTCAAGGCCTCTTGCAGGATGTCAGGACCAAAGGTCAGGCGCTCACGAATCGCCACCGGGGCGGTCTTATGATTGACGCCGAGTGCGAAGATGCTCATCGACGGGGTTATACTTCTCAGGCTATGGTTAGTGATCCGCCATACTATAGCAGGTATCCAGGCAGCCTCTTTACTCAAATCAGTGGGTTGTTGCCGATTTCAACCTAGAACAGCGTGACTATGTCCAGATTTGTTTGTGTAATTTTGCTCAGTTTCAGTGTCCTGGCCTTGGCTGAGGCTGCAACCACGAGGCCAGAGATCGCCCCCTATCCTGAGCCGAAAGCGGGTCAGCGTGAGTTTGATCCAGAGCTGATGTTTCAGGTACTGGCAGGTGAGGTCTCGGCCCAGCGTCATCAGTTGCAGAAGGCCTATGAGTACACCCGTCGGGCGGCCCAGCTCTCTGGCTCCCCCACTCTGGCTGAACGGGCTGCTAAGCTGGCGGTTTTCAATCGGGATACGCCTGCGGCAGCTGATGCAGTGGCCTTTTGGGTGCAACGTGATCCCAATAGCCTGGATGCGAGACGTTTTAGTCTGGTGATCGCCGTTGAGCAGCAGAAGCTGGGTCTGGCCCGCGAGCAATTGACGGCCCTCATTCGTTTGGCCAAGGTGCAAAAAATTGATGGCTATTTGCTGGCAGCCCGCAGCATTGGCAAGGCGAAGCAGCCCGAGCAGGTGATGGAGTTGTTGCGGGAGCAGATTCGAAAGGATGCTGGCAACCGTGATGCTTGGTATGCCCTGGCTCTGTTGGCCGCAGAGTTCCAGCGCTATGCCAGCGCTTCGGAGGCCATCGATCAGGCCATGGCGATCGAACCTCACTGGCCACAAGGGCAGTTGCTGAAATCGAGGATTTTGGTGGCTCAGGATAAGAAACCACAGGCCTTGGCCCTGTTACAGCAGGCGTTGGTTAAGGCGCCCAAAGACACGGAGCTGCTTATGGCCCATGCCCAACTGCTGGTGAAGATGGAGCGGTACCAGGAGGGCTACGATGCTTTTGGCAAGTTAAAACAGCCGGGTAAATCCACGCCGACACTGGACTATGCCATGGGGGTGCTGGCAATTGAGATGAAACGTTTCGATCTGGCGGAGACCCACTTTCAGGCCATTAAAGAGGTTGGAGTTCATCGCAATGAGGCGGCTTACTATTTGGGCAAGATTGCCCAGGAGCGCAAAGAGTGGGATAAGGCCCTGGGTTGGTATCGACAGGTAAACCGGGGGGATTATCTGATCCAAGCCGTGGCGGCTCAGGCCGAGATTCTGGCGGGGAGGGGGAATCTCAAGGAGGCGCGTCGTTTGGTTGCTACATTGCGCAATCAGAGAAAAAATCTGGCCCCCCGGCTCTATGCGTTCGAGGCCGGTCTGCTGCGAGAAAACAAGGCGCCAGCCGCGGAGGTCTGGTCCCTGTATGATACGGCTTTGATGGCTTTTCCCCAGGATATGGATCTTCTCTATGCCCGGGCGCTGTTTGCTGCGACCCAGAATCGTCTGGATATCCTGGAGCGGGATCTGCAGCTGGTTTTGCAGCGAAATCCCAAAAATGCCGATGCGCTCAATGCTCTGGGCTATACTCTGGCTGATCAGACCAATCGCTATGCCGAAGCGGGTGGCTACATTGAAAAGGCCCTGGCTTTGAAACCGGACAGTCCGGCCATTCTGGATAGTATGGGATGGCTGCAATATCGTCTGGGAGACTATGCCAAGTCGCTGAGTTTTTTGCGTCAGGCGGCGGACAAGGTTGAGGATGCGGAGATCAGTGCGCATCTGGGGGAAGTGCTATGGGTCAGCGGTAGCCGGAAAGAGGCAGTGGAGATCTGGACCAAGGCGACGAAGAAATTCTCTGACAGTGAGGTGCTGCAATCTACCTTGAAGCGGCTGGGCGTTGCCTTGAAGGGAAGGAAACCATGAGGCCTTTCTTGGTAGCCCTGCTGGCGGGCTCTTTGTCGATGCTGTTGGGTTGTGAATCCCACTCCACCCGAACCGAACGGGAGAGCTCAGTGGTGGTCTCGTCTGCTGAAGCGAAAGTGGCAGTTGAACCTGAGTCCAACCCCTCACTCCAATCCGAGCCGCTCAAGCTCTTGATACCCCAGGAGCCCAGTATCCCAAGTCAGTGGGGAATCAGTGGCCGCATTGGGGTTATCAAGGAAGAGGAGGGGTGGCACGGCAATGTTGATTGGCAACAGTCTCCTAGCGGTTTTCGGGCCAGATTTTATGACCCTTTTGGTAGTGAGCAGGCACAGCTGATCGGAGGCAATGGTCCCCTGCGCGTACAGATGCCTGATGGTCGAATAGTGACCGGTGATCGGTTACGCAAGTGGGAGAGAAAATCGTTTGGCTATCCCCTGCCATTGGAAGCTATCCCCTACTGGATGCATGGGTTACCGACGCCCAATGCAGCCATTGCCGGGGTGAGGCGAGATGGAAAACAGCTGCTTGAGATGCAGCAACTGGGCTGGAAAATCCGTTATGGCCGCTGGAAACAGCGTGGTGAGCAACGGCTGCCGGGCCGTATCATCCTCACGAAAGCCGGGGTGGAAGTAAAACTGGTTATCGATGGCTATCGGCGCGGATGAGGTTTGGCCGGCGCCAGCCAAACTGAACCTGATGCTGAGAATTGTCGGGCAGCGTGAGGACGGCTACCACCTGCTGCAAAGCGTTTTTCAATTCCTGGATTATGGCGATCAGCTGTGCTTCTTTCCCCGAGATGATAGGGAAATCCGTTTGCGCTACGCCTTGCCAGCGGTAGAACCGGAGCAGGATCTTTGTTATCGGGCGGCACGATTGCTCCAGCAGCAGGGCGGTATCCAGCAGGGCGTGGAGATTGCTCTGGAGAAACGTTTGCCCATGGGGGGAGGGCTTGGTGGAGGCAGCTCTGATGCTGCGACCACCTTGGTGGCCCTTAATCGAATCTGGGGGCTGGACTTTTCCCTGGATGAGTTGGCTGCATTTGGTTTGAGCCTGGGGGCCGATGTCCCTGTTTTTGTGCGTGGCCGGGCTGCCTGGGCCGAAAGTATTGGGGAGCAATTACAGCCGTTTGACCCGCCGACACCCTGGTATTTGGTACTGCAACCTGTCTGCCAGGTGGCCACAGCAGCCGTTTTTTCTGAGCCGAAATTGACTCGTCAGGCTAAGCTGGTCACAATACGCGACTTCTTTGAGGGGGTTCACGATAACAGTTGTGAACCTGTGGTGCGAAAGGCCTATCCCGAAGTGGATGCAGCGATGCGATGGCTGGCCGATCATGCAGAAGCGCGGCTGACTGGTACCGGCGCCTGTGTTTTTGCGGAAATGGCGACAGAAGCGGTGGCAAGATCTCTGCTGGCACGGTCGCCCTATGAGGGCTTTGTTGCCCGCGGCATCAATCGGTCGCCCTTGCTGGATAAGTCTGGGCTTGCATAGGCTTTTGCGTGATCAAGGAAGCAATTATTGGGGCGTGGCCAAGTGGTTAAGGCACCGGGTTTTGATCCCGGCACTCGGAGGTTCGAATCCTCCCGCCCCAGCCAATTCCAGTTTTCGATATCTTTGCTGAACGCGACCCGCGTGCGAGGAGGCGGATAATGGCCAGCCATGGCATGATGGTTTTCTCTTGTAACGCCAATCCTGAGCTGGCTGACGAGATCGTCGGACGCTTGGGCCTTCCTCAGGGGAAGGCGGTGGTCGCTCACTTTAGTGACGGCGAGGTTATGGTGGAGATTCAGGAGAACGTCCGTGGTCGTGACGTTTTTGTGGTGCAGTCCACCTCTGCGCCCACCAATGATCACCTGATGGAGCTGTTGGTGACCATTGATGCTCTGCGTTGGGCATCTGCGGGACGCATTACGGCTGTCATCCCCTATTTTGGTTACGCCCGTCAAGATCGCCGGCCCCGCTCGGCCCGCGTGCCGATCACGGCCCGTATGGTTGCCAAGATGATTGGTATCGCCGGTGCTGATCGCGTCTTGACCGTGGATCTGCATGCAGATCAGATTCAGGGCTTTTTCGATATTCCGGTGGATAACGTCTACTCCTCTCCCGTACTGCTGCATGATATCTGGCGTCACCGTACCGATGACCTCATGGTGGTTTCTCCCGATGTGGGGGGTGTGGTGCGTGCAAGAGCCCTAGCCAAGCGTCTGGATGACGCCGATTTGGCCATCATCGACAAGCGTCGGCCAAAGCCCAACGAGGCCAAGGTGATGAACATCATTGGTGATGTGGAGGGGCGTAGCTGTGTTCTGGTTGATGATCTGGTGGATACCGCAGGCACTCTCTGTCAGGCCGCCGCTGCCTTGAAAGAGCATGGCGCTTCTCGAGTGGCGGCCTACTGTACCCATCCGGTGCTCTCCGGTCCGGCAGTGGAGAATGTGGCCAATTCGGCCTTGGATGAGCTGGTGGTGACCAATTCCATTCGTCTTGGTGACGAGGCCAGAAGTTGTGCTAAAATCCGCCAGCTTAGTATTGCCGAGATGCTGGCTGAGACCATGCGTCGCATCAGTAACAACGAATCGGTCAGCTCTCTGTTCGTTGACTAAGTCCCGGTTTCTGCGCTTAAGCAGACCGGTCATGCCATCCATGTCTTGGTCGCGGGGCGGGGTGGCTTTTTTTGTTTACCCTGTTTTTTTGGAGTTGAACCAATGGAAAACTTCGTCGTCAATGCCATGCCTAGGACAGACAAGGGGAAGGGTGCGAGCCGCCGCCTTCGTCATGCTGGGCAAGTTCCCGCCATTCTCTATGGTGGTGATGCAGAACCCGTCATGATGGTGCTGTCCCATAATGAGATGGACAAGCATTTGGAGCATGAGGCCTTCTATTCCCACATTCTGACTTTGAATCTGGGCGGTCAATCTTCTCGGGTGGTGCTGAAGGACTTGCAGCGTCACCCTATCAAACCTTTTATTCAGCATGTGGACTTCATGCGGGTGGAAGACGCCAAGCCGATCCGCATGGTAGTGCCGCTGCATATCATCAACGAGGCTTCTGCCCCTGGGGTTAAGCGTGGTGGTACGGCTACCAAGTATATGACCAGTGTCGAGGTCAGCTGTATGCCTGCCGATCTGCCGGAATACATCGAAATCGATATGGGTGCTCTGGATGTGGGTGATTCCATCCATCTCGCAGATATTAAGGCGCCTGATGGCATTACCTTTCCGGCTCTGGCCAAGGGTTCGGATCACAACTATGCCGTGGTCGCCGTTCTGGGCGGTCGTAACGTCAAGTAAGACAAAAAACCCCGCAGCCGTTGCGGGGTTTTCTTTTCTTCTCATGAGTGCGGACATTCGCTTATTGGTTGGGCTGGGTAATCCGAGCACCCAATACAGTGGCACTCGTCACAATGCCGGTTTTTGGTTTGTTGATCATCTGGCTTCGGCTCAAGGTGCGGTTTGGCACAAAGAGAGTCGCTTTCAGGGTGAAGTGGCCAAGGTGCGGCTGGCGGGTGCGGATTGCTGGTTGCTGAAGCCCACTACTTTCATGAATCACAGTGGCCGTTCCGTATCGGCGTTGGCCAATTATTATCGTCTGGTAACCTCGCAGATGCTGGTGGCCCACGATGAGTTGGATCTCTCTCCTGGCACCTTGCGGCTGAAGCAGGGCGGTGGGCATGGTGGCCATAATGGTCTGCGGGACATTATTGCGGCGATGGGCGGTTCCGACTTTTGGCGTCTGCGTATTGGTATTGGCCATCCGGGCGAGCGAGATGCGGTGACCCCCTATGTACTGGGCAGTCTCTCTGTGGCGGAGCGACAGGGCATGGATGAGGTGTTGATGTCTGCTGTGGATGAGATGGATGCGGTCTGCGCAGGACAGCAGCAGGCTGTGATGAATCGACTGCATGGCAAAAGATAAGAGGCTGTCTGGCTAAGAATTGTCGCCTTTCAGCGAGTTGATTGGGAATAGAGGTTGACAAGAGGGTTCGAGATCCTGAAAATATCGCTCCTTGCGCGGAGGGGTTCCCGAGCGGTCAAAGGGAACAGACTGTAAATCTGTCGGCTCAGCCTTCGGAGGTTCGAATCCTCCCCCCTCCACCATTTGCTGCTGATTTTTCAGCATATTTGCCCTTTGAAAGTTGGCGCGGGATAGGGTGATTTTGAAGAGGCGTTCTGTCTTGCGGGTGTAGTTCAGTGGTAGAACTTCAGCCTTCCAAGCTGACTATGTGGGTTCGATTCCCATCACCCGCTCCATTAGTTTTAGGTGTCACTGATAGGCTGATCAGTGTGAATAAGTTTGCCCAGGTAGCTCAGTTGGTAGAGCACACCCTTGGTAAGGGTGAGGTCGGCAGTTCAAATCTGCTCCTGGGCTCCAATTTTTGGTGCGGCTGTATGCACCATGGCTTTACCCTTTAATAACGTTGGTCTTTCGGAGATAGGTATGTCCAAAGAAAAATTTGAGCGTAACAAGCCGCACGTAAACGTGGGGACGATTGGTCACGTAGACCATGGTAAGACCACCCTGACGGCGGCGATCACCACCCACCAGGCGAGCAAGTTTGGCGGTGAAAGTAAGGCCTACGACCAGATCGACAACGCCCCGGAAGAGCGTGAGCGCGGAATAACCATTGCGACAGCGCACGTGGAATACGAGAGCGAAGCGCGTCACTACGCCCATGTAGACTGTCCTGGACACGCTGACTACGTAAAGA
>JBNKLG010000002.1:0-105758 GCA_050292235.1 Sedimenticolaceae bacterium
CTTACCCTCACACTGCACCCTTACTAATAAGTTTAGCTCTCAGAGACAACGTTGGCTGAATATAATGGGTAATCAGGAATCACTATTATTTTCAATATGGACCATTGACATCACCTCTTCAGGTTTATCACCTGGCTGAGTAAGATTGATATTTATACTTTTATTCGTTTTATCTGGAATATGTCTAAGCGTAACATTACCATCTTTGTCAGCGGTTGCTTCAAATGATAATGACTCACCCATTAGCACACTACCTAAATTTTGATAAAAGAACGGGCGCTTTGGCCACACACCTTGGAAATATCCATCTTTGTTTACTCTGACAGTAATTTTTCTTTCTTCACTACATTTTGTGAGATTGCATACTTCATCAAGAGTCAACTTGCCAGCATGAGCAAATGAACATATGGTTGCTAAAAATATTATTAGCGTCGTTTTCATATTAAAACCTAACGAGTCTGTCGAATTTATCGTATTCTATAGTCCTGTTTGATTAGTTTGTCCAATGCCATTCATTTCTGCTCTTTCGGGAGGGCAGCAGGGTCTGGTCTTGGACTGGGATCAGCTTCAGAACTGACCCTACTGTTCATTGGAATTGGGTTTTTGGAAAGGCAGGACCTCGGCCCTGCCCTCCTTACCACCATGCAGTCGCCTCTGCCGCACATGACCCCGTAGGAGCGCCCCGTGGGCGCGAAACCCGCGACGAGGTGGTTAGGGGATTGAGGAATCATGACAGTCTCAACGTCTGCGGAAATGTTGCTTGGTCGGAACCTGAAGAAAAAGAAGTCAGGGCCAAGGCCTAAAGAGGCAAATTAAGTATTGTGTCCCCAGAATTCCACTTCGTTTTGTTGTCGCTCACCGAAAAACACTCCATTACCTCTTGGAGGTCACAGGTCTTGCTTTTTGCCCAGATGGCTTTCAAGGGTAAAGAATAAGGGCAAAACGCAAGAACGACCCCAAACCTTCAATTTGCACCCATCAAATCTTCTCGCTAGAATCCGCCCGCTGGGATCGAAAACAGGTCTCGGGGTTTTCAACCAACGCCTCTGGGGGATCGGCTACCTGGAGGAGATCAATAGCCGGAGAATGTGTATGTCTGTGAACTCTGCAAAGAAACAGTAAATCCCCGCACCCCATCTCACCTACTACCTATAAAAGTCCGACGGAAGCAGTATCCGCCTCGCTCGGCAGCCAATGAATATACCGACCCGGTATCCGGGCGTCGAATCAAAACCAATGATCCCGGTGGACAGGGCCAAGAAATCGTCCGGGAACGGCGTGTTTGTCAGCACTGTTTTGATGAGGCTGGTCTGCCGCAACTGGAATAGCGAGAAGGTTGGACCATCCGGCGTTTCGCCCGGCGGACCGGGCTCCTACAAATCGCTTTCTTTTGTAGGAGCCCACTCCTGTGGGAGATAGGGTGTTTGCCGATGCGGCTTATGCGGAAACCGAGAGGCTGCTTTCGTTTTCGATACCTAAACCATAAGCCCGCATCAATTCCATAATTTTCAGGGCGGTATCGGAGCTGACACTGCTCGTCGAGGCCACAGATTCACTATCCGGTCCCAGACCATTGGCCTTGCCATAGGCCATGGCTTCCTCATCGCTGACCATGCCATCGCCATCGGTATCCACTTCGTCAAAATTATCGATGATGCTGGAGATAAGCGTGGAGCGGGTGCTGTCAGTGTCACCGATCGCTTCCAGCTGAGCCTGAAGTTCTTCTACGCTAAAGCTCTGACTCCCACCAGCCTGGGGGCCACCTGGCGGTGGAGGGGGAGGCATGGCACCTGCCTGTTGCACCGGTTCATCCACGCTAATGCCATTGGCCTCGGCATAACTCATCGCCTCATCGAAATTGACCTTACCATCGCCATCGCTGTCAGCCTCATCAAAATTATCGACAATACTGGAGATGAGCGTGGCGCGGTTGCTGTCGCTGTCGCTGTCGCTGTCGCTGATCTCTGCCAGCTGAGACTCTAACTCATCCTGGGTAAACCCCTCATCCCCACCCTGTCCTCCAGGAGGAGGCGGTGGTGGCATAGACCCCATTCCCTGCTGAACCTGCATCTGCACCATCTGGGCATCCAATTGTTGCAGAGTGCTGGTAAATTCTGACTGAGTGACCTTGCCATCGCCATCTGTATCGAGCTGAGAAAAAAGCGCGTCTACATCGGTATCACTGGACAACTCGCTGAAAGCCGTTTCCAGATCGCTTTTCTCGATATATCCCTGACCGGATGTGTCGATCTTGGAAAATAGATCTTCTGCCATCTGTGCTGGATCGGGTAGTTGCATGCCTTGCATGTTGCTCCAGCCTTGGCCGGATACGCTGGAAATCATGGTCATGATGTACTCCTGGTCAAATTGATGAGATGTGGGCGGCAACCTGAGGATGCGCTATGGCTTTCAAAGCAAAGTATCGACCACAAAAAATCGCGCTGAACGTGCATTGAAGTAAAACCAGGTTAATAGATGTAAACCTGGGTAATTGACTGAAGAAAAAGAATAAAAATATCTTGAGTTTTGCAGGCTCAAGCATGACCATTATTTTGACAGGCAGCATTTTGCCATCCTGGGAAAATCCGCTTTCATTCTGGATGCCGAGGTAAAAATATCTCCTCAAGCAGGGCGAAACGGATAATTTTTGCCGCCAAATCTCACTGAAATGCGAAAGCCATACCAACGAGTTATCACTGACCAAATTCATCTCACCGGGCCAATTTTCACACCATGTCGAACACAACCATACCACCGCCCCGCATACTGCTGATTGATGATGACCACCAATTGGTGGCTCTGCTCAAAGACTACCTCTGTGCCGATGGCTTTGATGTGGATGCCGTACATGATGGTCCTGCTGGCGTTGAAGCAGCCCTTTCAGGGCAGTATGAGATCGCTGTACTGGATGTCATGATGCCAACCATGAATGGCATCGAAGTTTTATCTCTGATTCGTGACGGCAGTGATCTCCCTGTGCTCATGCTGACGGCCCGTGGTGATGAGGCTGATCGCATTACAGGCCTCGAGCAGGGGGCTGACGACTATGTGCCCAAACCCTGCTCGCCACGAGAGTTAGCCGCCCGTTTGCGGGCCATCTTAAAACGTGGCCAGCTCACTTCTGAGGTCTCGTCCACCCCGGGGCAAGCCCTTCAGGCAGGTCCAATAACACTCTGGCCGACACAGCGGAAAGCCACCATCAACAATGAGAGCCTGGAACTGACCAGTACCGAGTTCAGCTTATTGGAGGTATTGGTGCAGAGAGTCGGGCAAACGGTGAGCAAGGCTGAGTTATCTGAGCTGTCATTGAATCGTCCGTTACAGCAATATGACCGCAGTATCGATGTCCATATCAGCAGTATCCGCCGCAAGATTGGCATCTTGGAAGATGGCCGCTCCCGCATCCAAACCGTATTCCGTAAAGGTTACCAGCTGATCACCGAATAGGCTGATCTGAAAGGGCACCCTGATGGGCATACTATTTCGTAAATTTTTCCTCCTCCTGTTGCTGTCACACGTCATGACAGTAGGCCTTGTCGGACTGTTCATCCAGTATACTGGGGGCTCTCCCACCCCCGTCGCCCAAACAGGCACTGACGCAGTCCATCCTCCGCCTCCTTTTGCTGACAACACACCCTCCATGGAGACCTTCCGACCGCCACCTCCGCCTATGCAGCAACCTCCATTTCTCGTACAAAAGCCACTGCTTCCCCCCTTCCAGCAACCACAACCCCATGGCCATGTGGACTTAGGACCACTCCTCCCCATTGCGGTGGGAGGCTTCACCAGTCTGGCTTTCGCTTTCCTGATGGCCTGGTATTTTTCCCAGCCGATCCAGCTGTTACAGCGCGCCCTGGCAGCGATTGCTGGCGGCAAACTGAATACCCGAGTGGGCACATCCTTGGCTGGCCGCAAAGACGAACTCGCCAGTTTGGGAGCCGACTTTGACATCATGGCCGAGCGTCTACAACGCCTGATTACTGGCCAACAGCGTCTGCTGCATGATGTTTCCCACGAGTTACGCTCACCATTGGCCAGAGTGCAAACCGCCACCGAGTTATTGCGTCAACAGCCTCCTCGGTTAGAAGAAATCTGCGAGCATATTGAACGGGATTGTTCACGCATGGATTCGCTCATCGGGGATATCCTGACCCTGGCCCGCATGAATGCCCGAGAACAGGTCGATATGACCGATCTGGTCTCGCTGTCCGATGTCATCGCAAGCATTGCTGAAGATGCCGACCTGGAGGCGGAGCATGGCCATTTCCAGCTGGACATTCAAATTGGCGAGCCTCTGTTTGTAACAGGCAATGACGACCTGCTGCGCTATGCCATCGAGAACATACTGCGCAATGCCTTTCGCTACTCACCCCCAGGAGGAAGCATCCAGCTGACCGTCTGTCGGGGAACAGCACTGAACTCAGCCATGATTGAGGTCCTGGATCAAGGGCCCGGCATACCAGAAGATGAGCTGGCCTCATTATTCCAGCCCTTTCAACGCGGCTCACAGACCAATGGTGCCAAAGGCTTTGGTCTTGGCATGGCCATTGCGCAGCGGGCCGTTGAGGCCCATGGCGGTCAGATCGAGGCCAATAACCGGGAAAGTGGCGGCCTCAGAGTCAGCCTTCGGCTTCCCCTGGCAAAGGCATAAATCCAAAAGCCTGAAACCATTTGGCACCAATTCGCTCATTGCTAACAGCGATGAGCGGCATTGATCACTTCTTTTTTTTCTTTTTCTTATCCTTTTTCTTCTTTTTATCTTTCTTCTTATCCTCTTTTTTGGGTTTCTCTGGCTTTTTCTTTTCTCCCTTTTTCTTTTCTCCCTTTTTCTTTGCGGCCTTTTCAGCAGTGGCTTTCTCTAAAGCCACCGTATTTGCCAGAGTGGCATCACTGGCTACTATCTCTTTGGCCGCAGCCATGACAGCCTCTACCCGGACACGGTGAAAACCAGGGGCGGTCATCAGCGTCTCAACCCCGGCATCAATCAGGTTCTCAGCCGAAGAAATCCCCATACTGGCCAAAAACTCAACCGTTTTTGGGCCAATCCCTTTCACATTTTCTAACGATGTCGACATTGATGCTTAATCTCCCCATTGGTCATCAAAAAAAACGGCCCATTCTCCTTACCCTGGCCAGAGAATATAAAATGGACATCCGTTCAAAAGCCATCCTGATTGAACTGATGTCATAGAGGGATAGCCTAGACCATTTCATCGATTTCTGTAGAAGCGATGCTTATTGAATCAGCCCCCTCTTTTTTCCACTATTCTTGTCTCAAGAACCACACCAACATGGAGATTGCAGATGACCAGCGATCAAGAGGAGCAAGGCATCGCCTTCGTTTTACTGGAACGCCTGGAAAAACGGCGCCTGCCCAGGGCATTGGGCCTCAAAGCCAAAGTAGATCAGGGCGAAAGACTCAATGATTATGACCTTGAGTTTCTTCACGAGGTCATTACCGACGCCACCAACAACCAATCCATCATCGCTGAACTGCCTCAAATCCAAACCCTCGCCGATCAGGTTATCCACCTCTACCATGAGATCATGCAGAAGGCTCTTGAGAACGAGAGAAATCCTCAGGCTTAAGGTTTGATACCCAAAACCGAACGTATCAGGTCAAAGGCCTCACTGAGGAGGTCAACATAGGCAGTCAGAATGCTCGGCAAACTCACCCAGATGATCACCAGCCCCAAGGTAATGGTCATGGGAAAACCCACGGCAAAGAGGTTGAATTGAGGTGCAGCCCGGGCCACGACCCCCATGCCCATGTTCACCATCAACAAGGTGGCTACCACCGGCAAGGCGATCAGGAGCCCTCCGGCAAACATACGACTGCCCCAGGCTGCCAGATTCCAATAATGTTTGGGATCGATCCCACCGCCCACCGGCAAGGTATGAAAACTCTGGACGACCAGATCCAGCAGCACCAAATGGCTGTTGGTCACCAAAAACAGCAGGGTCGCCAGCAGGACAAAGATCTGTGCCACCACTGGCGTGCTGGATCCATTGACCGGGTCCACCATAGAGGCAAAACCCAGCCCCATGGAATAGGCCAGCGCCTGCCCCCCATAAACCAGAGCGCCAAAGACCATCTGAAGAATAAAGCCCATCATGAAACCGATGGCCAGTTGCTCCAGGACCAAAAGAAAGGCCTCGGGACTCAGGGCATTCACCACCGGCATGGGAGGCAGCAGAGGCATGGCCACCAGGGTTACCAGAATAGCCAAAGATACCCGAACAGGGGCGCTAACCTGCTTCGTGCTCAGAATGGGGGCGGCGGTAAAGATCGCCGCGATACGAATCAATGGCCAGAAAAAGTCGGCCAACCAGGCAGCAATTTGAGACTCCAGCAGGGTCATCGGATGAGATCGGGAATGGCCTCGATCAACTGGGTAGTGAAATACATCAGAAGCTCCAGCATCCAGGGTCCCGCGATAAAGAGCACCGCCACCACCGTGATCAATTTGGGCACATAGGTGAGGGTCATTTCATTGATCTGGGTAGCCGCTTGCAGTATCGAGATGATAAGACCGGTGATTAAAGAGGCCAGCAACACCGGCGCCGACAATAAGACGGTGGTTTCCAACGCCCGTTGACCAATATCGATGACCATATCTGCATCCATGACGCTCCTCCTACTGGGGCACGAAACTTCGAGCCAGGGTAGCGATCACCAGCGACCAACCATCAATCAGCACGAACAGCATAATCTTGAATGGCAGGGAGATGATCATGGGCGACAGCATCATCATCCCCATGGACATGAGCACCGAGGCCACCACGATATCGATGATGAGGAAGGGGATAAAAAGCATAAAACCGATTTGAAAGGCCGTTTTGATCTCCGAGGTGGCAAAGGCGGCCATCAGCATATGAAAGGGAATCTCATCTGGCGAGGCAAAGGGCTTTTCACGACCGGCCATGTGGGCAAACATGGCCAGATCATCCTCTCGGGTCTGGGCCAGCATGAAGGAACGCAAGGGTTTTTGGCCCCGGTTGAAGGCCTCGCGTGCATCGATTTTCTCATTCAGATAGGGGGTAATGGCCACCTGGTTGATCCGATCGAAAACCGGCATCATGATGTACGCGGTCATGATGAGCGCCAAACCCAGCAGGATCTGGTTTGAGGGCGTTGAGGCTGCCCCCATGGCCTGTCTCAACAGGGCCAAGACAATAATGATACGGGTGAAAGAGGTGGTGAGCATCAGCAGACCGGGCAGCAGGCTGAGCAGGGTCATGAACAGCATCACCTGCAAAGAGAGGCTGTAGGACTGACTGCCATCCGGATTGGTCACCAGGGTTACAGCATCCACCCCTGGCGCTGCCAATGAAACCAGGGGAAAGAACAGCAACAGAAAGGCTAAAAAGCGCTTCACGATTTGGCCTCACCACCTCTGGCCGGTTCAATCGTTGCCTTCTCCTTGGCCAGCTTCAGGTCTTGGGCAAAGGTCGTGGTTTGCGGAACAGGGGTTTCATCATCCAGTTGCAACAGCGGCGTTACCTGACCAGGAGCGACGCCAACCAAGATGCGCTTTCCTTCCACCTCCAATAAAACCGCACGCTCACGAGAACTCAGGGAGACCCCTCCAATAATCCGTACAGCATTGCCCTTGGCAATAGGGGTGAGGCCGAAACGCCGCGTCACCCAGGCCAGACCGATAATCATACCCAGCACCAACAGCAGACTGGCAGCCGCTTCCAGATAGCCTGGGCCTGTCGATAGATGCGCATAACTCAAAGGGGGCGTTGTCTTATCCTCTCCCCACACCAGTGGCGAGAAAAACGCCAGAAGAACCAACCAACTTTTCATGAGCCTAACTTCTTCACACGTTCCGATGGACTGATGACATCGGTCAGGCGTATACCGAATTTCTCATTCACCACGACCACCTCGCCTTTGGCAATCAAGGTCCCGTTGACCAATACATCCAGAGGTTCACCGGCCAGCCGGTCCAGTTCAACCACTGAACCCTGATTCAGTTGTAACAGGTTTCGGATACTGATCTCGGTTCGACCAATCTCCATGGCGATGGTCACCGGCACATCCAGTATGGCCTCGATATTGACCTCACCATCGGAGCTGCTCGAAGGCATCAGCTCGGCAAATGCTGCCGCCTGGGCGTTCTCATCTACGGCATTGGCTTTGCTTTCTGACTCCACCTGCTCGGCCATAGCTGCCGCCCAGTCATCACCGACCGGCTCGCCGTTTTCATCGGTCAAGACCTCATCATCGCTCATCTCTTTTCTCCTGACTTACCCTTTTCGACAGCGCTCACCAGTTCCTGCAAGGCCGTCGTCGTCTCTTTTAACAGCCACTCCGTTACCTGAATCGCATAATTGCCGTCCGATGCACCAAGCTTACCCTTGAAAACCGGCACATCCCCTGAAGCGACCTCAACCTCATCCGGCAACTCCACCGGGATGATATCGCCCGGCTTCAGCTTGGAAATTTGGCGAACGGTCAGGTTGGCCTCGGTCAACACGGAGCTCAACTCCAAATCCACCTCCATGACGCGGTCACGGATCGCCCGCTCCCAACGCATATCCCGCTCACCCCGATCACTGTGCACCCCAGCATCCAAAAGCTCGCGAATAGGCTCCAACATGGAATAGGGCAAACACATGTGAAAATCCCCGTTGCCGCTTTCCAGGTCCAGATGAAAACTGGTCACCACCACCACCTCGCTGGGATTGACGATATTGGCAAATTGAGGATTCACTTCCATGTTTTGAAACTCAAAATCCACCGGCAGTACCGGCTGCCAGGCCGTGCGCATATCCTTGAACAGATGCTCCAGTAGGATCTGGATCACCCGAATCTCGGTGGGGGTAAAGTCGCGACCTTCAATCTTGGTATGAAATCGACCCGTACCGCCGAAGAAACAATCCACCACGCTAAAAACCAGCTTTGGGTCAAAGATCACCAAGGCCCGGCCACGCAGGGGGGGAATGCGCACAATATTCAAACTGGTTGGCACAAAGAGGCTGTGCACAAATTCGGAGAACTTAAGCATCTGCACCGCAGAAACGGAAATATCCGCCGTGCGGCGTAAAATACTGAAAACACTGTTGCGGTAATATCGGCCAAAACGCTCGTTGATCATCTCCAGGGTGGGCATACGCCCGCGTACGATGCGGTCTTGGCTGGCAAAGTCGAAACTGGCAATCCCGTCTTCCGAAACGCTTTCATCAGCTTCGGTTTCAACATCACCACCATCGACGCCATGCAATAGGGCATCGATTTCATCCTGGGAAAGAAGATCAGCGCCGCTCATGTTACTCCATCACCAGCTTGGTGAAATAAACCCCCTGCACACGCCCCTCCACAGAAGCCGCATCCGCCAGCTCTTGTATTTTGGCCATAACGTCCTGTACCAACTTGTCTTTTCCCGAACGGGTTTTCAGCGCCTCAGCATCACAGCCACTGAGCAGATTCAACAAATTGTGCCGGATCATAGGATCGTTCTCTTTCAAAAAATCGGCCATGAGCTGTTGTCGGGTTAACACCGTAATCGATATCTGCAACAACCGGTGCTTTCCCTCGGGCGGGAAATGCGCCAGAAAGGCTGGCTTCATTTCGTAAAACAACGGTGGCAGTGGGTTCCCCTTTTCATCCACATCAACAATTTTAGGCGCCGCTTTTTCACCCCCAGTGGCCTGCGCCTGCTCTTCCACGGGCGCTTCTCCACCCATGAAAAAAAAGGCGGCACCACCACCCAACAACAAAAGAACCACTATCGCAATGATGATAATGATCAGCTTGCTTGGCCCTTTTTTGCCTTCTCCTTCTTCGCCCTCACTTTCGGTTTCTTCGTCAGCCATCTTTCACTCCATCAATTTGCTAATATTCCACAGCAATTGTCATGCCTAAACAATTCAAAAGAAAAATTATTTCTCTTTCCCTCATCCGCCATAGAAATCTATTCCATTTTCAAATAACACGCAGCGTTCCGCACGCCTTCAAAAATCAAGCCACCATGACAAAGATCATTATCTAACCTATTGTAAAAACAAGACAATCATTCTCAACACCCCAGAAACAGCCCTATGCTCACCCTTTGACGAACCAAATCCTAACCTGCCAGAACAGCAATAAACGACTCCGTCATAGCGTCAACATTATGTCACTATCGCCCAGTACGCCACCCTCTCCCGGTACGGCACCAGTGCCCACTTTGTCCGAGTCAGTTTTCATCCCCAAAACTGTTTCATAACAGCAATGCGTTCAGAAATGGTATTCAAAACGAACCCCTTGGGGATTATCTACTACACTATGAAAGCATTCATGCGGTGCGGTTACCTGGTGCCCCAAACCACGCCACCTTGGGAGGTGCTGAATTAACCCATCCTGGATTTCACAACACACGAGAAACAAAAAATGTGATTCCGCCGAAAAAGTCAGCGTTTCCCTTGCACGAGACCACACACCTTCACTATTAATGTTAAATGTACTAAATTACACTTAACCACATGACATTTTAGAATAATTTAATCCATAAAATAGAGCAATTAAGACCGCTACTGATGAATCTTTCACGCAAGACTACGCTTTTTGTTGCGATTTTGGCCTCCATTTCCATCTCCATCCTGGTCGCCATCAGTGTTTACTCCTTCCGTGTCATGTATTTACAAAGTGCCGAAAAACAGGCCCACATCGCTGCGGAAATCGTTCGGGTACACCTGACTGAATCCATGGTCAATGGCAGTATCAATAAGCGCGGACAGTTTTTTGATCGCCTTCATTTGGTGCGCGATCTTTTGCATACCCGGGTCATCCGCAGCCCAAAGGTGGTCAACCAATATGGGGCTGGCATTCTAAATGAGAGCAGTGCTGATGAGATCGAGAAGCAGGTCTTAAGAACGGGTACAGCCTATTTCGAGATTGTTGAGAATCAGGACGAGCCCTATTTGAGGGCGTCGATCCCCTATGTGGCCGATGCCTCCGGCACCCCCAACTGCCTGGCTTGTCATCAGGTCACTGAGGGCGATGTACTGGGCGTCATCACCCTGCAGATCCTTATCAAAGAACAGCGTCACCAGGCGCAAATCACCGCTATTCTGGTCTTCGTCATCATGGTACTTTTTGGCCTGGGTATCGGCATCTATGCCCGCCGTACCCTGCGCCCTTTGATCGACATCGCCAATCAATTGCAAAACACCGTTGATAAGGCCCAACAGGGCGACTATTCCAGCCGTATCGACAGCAACCGAGCTGATGAACTGGGCCACATTGCTGCGGGTTTGAACGAACTGCTGGAACATTTACATCAGGGCTTGCAAACGATCAGCCAGAAGGTATCCCGACTGATTCACTACAATGCCCCTGTCGCCAGCACCAACATCCTTGAAACCACGATTGAGATCGTTGACAGCCTGACGGATGTTTCCAGTTTCAAACAATCCATCGAAGAGGACGAGACCACAGCCGAGGTTTATGCCCGCCTGGCTAAAATTCTGCGGGATGAGTTTTTAATCTCCCATTTTGCCATTTACGAAGTCGATAAAAACAAAAACCGCCTCATACGAGTCAACCTCGACGATAAGGAAAACGATGGATACAGCTGGTGCGACCCCCAAATTCTGGTGCGGGCAGACACCTGCCGGGCCAAACGCACCGGACATACCGTGGACGGCGTACTCCAGTCAGGTATTTGCACTGCCTTCCAGCCATGCCAGGAGACGACAGAGTGCCGTCATATTTGCGTACCTGTGCTGCAATCCGGCAGCGTAGGCAGCGTGGTACAACTGTTGACCGACGAGGTACAAGCACATCTACTGCAAAGAATGATGCCCTTTATCCAGATTTACCTCAGGGAGTCGGCCCCGGTACTGGAGAGTAAACATTTGATGGAAACCCTGCGGGAAACCAGCCTGCGCGATCCCATGACCGGATTGCACAACCGCCGTTTTCTACAGGAATACACGGAAACCCTGACCAGTTATACCGATCGCCACAAGGCCTCTTTTGCCGTACTCATGGCGGACCTCGACTTCTTCAAACAGGTCAACGACACCTATGGTCACGAGGCGGGTGATGCCACCATCAAACAGCTGGCACAACTGTTCAAAACCACCCTGAGGGATTCCGATCTTATCATCCGTTACGGTGGTGAGGAGTTCCTGATCCTGCTGCGCGATACCACGCCGGAATCTGCCTTGACCACCGCGGAAAAGGTGCGTGCTGAAGTCGAAAGCCTCAAAATTCAGATCCCGGGGGGCAGTATCAACAAAACCATCTCCATTGGTGTGGCCAACTACCCCAGTGACAGTACCACCTTCTGGCAAACGGTTAAATTTGCCGATGTTGCCCTCTACAAGGCCAAGGAAACTGGCCGCAATCGGGTCATCGCCTTCGAACCAGAGATGTGGGATGGTGACACCAGTTATTGACAGCAGAAGACAAATCCTGACGCTATGGGTGCGAACCGGCCTGACGACAGCCCAATGCTGAGTTAGTCTATGGCGGATGAACACCAAGACACCGACACCTGATCTTTCCCTCACAGAAACACCCGGCCTCTTTCGTCGGCTGGCGGCCCTGCTCTACGATGGTCTGTTACTGCTGGCTATTCTTTTCCTTGCTTCAGGACTGGCCCTAATGATGAATGGAGGGGAGCCACTGACAGCAGGCAATCCCCTCTATAGTGCTTATATCGTCCTGATTGCCTGGCTCTATTTTGCCTGGCCCTGGGTTCATGGTGGTCAAACACTGGGCATGCGTACCTGGAAGCTCTATCTCTATCGAGACAGTGGCCACCCCATGCGCTGGCGCGATACCGCCTGGCGTTTTGCCGCGGCCATACTCTCATTAGCACCCTGCGGCCTGGGCGTTCTCTGGTGCCTTTTTGATCGCAGTGGCCGCACCTGGCATGGGCGACTCTCCCATACTCGTCTCGTTTTGAAATCCTCATGACATTAGCGCTGCTGAAGCAACACTTCAGTGCAGAAACCCTGGCCCAGGCAGAGCAACTGCTCATCCAGGGTCGCGTCAGTTTGGATGGGCGCAGTGCCGACGGTGACCATCTTTTTGGTCGAGTCCAGGATCGCCGCATCTATCAGCTCATGGTCCCAAGACCGGAGATCAGTCCACTGGACCTCGGCGGCCAGTGCAGCTGCCCCAAAGGAGAGCATTGCATCCATGTCTGTGCCCTGCTGATGAAATATCTGCAGGAGATCCCCGAATATCCTGCAGCGCCTGCTGTTCAGCCAACCTCACTGCTGCAGCGTCTGGTTTTTCGCCTGATGCCAAGTGCTGACTGCTGTCGCGTCCTCATAGAGTGCCAATTACTGGATACCCATGGCCAGGTACGAAAAACCCTGCCCCTTACCGAAGGACAGTATCCGGATTTGAAGATCAGCCAATCTGACCGGCACTATCTGGATCGATTGCACCAACGGAATTTCTGTCTCGCCCAGAGGGATGTCTCTCTACTATGGGCCTTAGTGGAAAACGTCCAATGCCGGGTTGCAGATGACCCCCGTTTGATTCAGCTCGGCGCTTCTCGTGAACTGCATTGCCAATGGCATAGCGATGCAGAAGGGACCCAGCATCTTCGCTGGTTTACCGACCAGGCCGATGAACTTTTCCTCTTTCCTGACCCCTGGTACCTGGATACCCGACAAGGAGACTGTGGCCCCACTCACATCAGCATGCCCGAGACCCTCAAAACCTACCTGATGAGTCTGGACGGCATATCGCCAGAAAGTGCAGTCGCCTGCCAGACCCGTATCCGTCAACTGGCCGGTGGCACTGAGATCCCCCTCCCCCATGGTTATCCCTTGAAAAGCCTGGAAGCCGCTCCTCCGCAACCTCGCCTGGATATTGAACAAAGAGACACCCAGATCTGCTGCCAGTTGCGTTTTGACTACGCAGGCGTCCTGCTGGCACCCTACGATCCGCCCCGTCTTTTACGCGATGAGAGGGTTTTAATCATCCCGCGCCAGCAGGAGCTGGAGCAGCAGTGGCTGGCACAATTTCAGGCCATCATCCCGACAGCCGACAATCTGACGGGAATAGCCTTTCTTAAACAGAGCCAGTGGCTAGGAACAACTGGCGCTGCTTTAGTCGCCCTGGTTCAAAAGGGGTGGCAGCTTCACTACGCTTCAGACTTTCAATCCCGACTAATAGCGCCAGACGCCTGGTATGGCGAGTTCGTCAAGGAAGAGACGGGTGGCTATGCACTATCCCTTGGGATACGTCTGGGCAAGCAACGGATCAATCTCATCCCTCAGATCCAAACCTGGTTACAGCAAGAACCCAGTCTGGCCTGGCCTTCCCGCCTGAGACAGATGACCGATAGGGAGCAACTGCTACTACCCCGGGGCGATGAACAGATCCTGTTAAGCCACGCCCGGCTCCGTCCTCTACTGGGGCTCCTATTCGAACTCCATACAAACTCAGTCGATGACCAGGGTCGTTTACCCCTGAGCCGATGCCGGGCTGCTGCTTTAGGCTACGCCCTAGGCGTCGATGCCAACGACCACTGGGAATGGCGGGAACCCACTACCTTAGCCGGACTGCGTCACGAATTCCGGCATCTCGACCCTGCCCCAGCACTCAATGATCTGAGACTCCGCCTCCATCCTTACCAACAACGGGGATTGGCCTGGCTAACGTTTCTCCAACATCACCAACTGGGCGGCATTCTCGCCGACGATAATGGTCTGGGACGAAAAACCCAGGTGCTGGCCCATTTAGCCCAGGGCAAGGCCGAGGGCTGGCTGTCCAGCCCGGCACTGCTGGTGGCTCCAAAACCATTGCTGGCAGATTGGCAGGCCCAAGCGGAAATCGCCATCCCAGGGTTACACCTGGCCCAAACCACCGATGAAAATAGCGCATCGGCGGACTTGCTGCTGACCACCTATGAGAAGCTCGCCAAAGACCAGCCTTTCTCTGTTAAAAAGCGCTGGTCCCTGTTGATTCTGGACCAGGCGGAACAGATCAAAAATCCTGCCAGTCGGGCTGCTAGCGCCGTCAGAGCCCTCTCAGCGGAACGGCGGCTCTGTCTCACCGGCATCCCGTTGGACAATCATCTGGGGGCCTGTTGGGGACTGTTTGAGTTTCTCATGCCGGGTTTTCTGGGGCCGCCCAACCTGTTCCGCACCCGTATGCGCGACCCCATCGAACGCCAACAGGATCAAGAGGCCAAAACGCGTTTGACCCAACTGGTTCATCCCTTCCTGCTTCGGCGCAGCAAGACGCAAGTCGCCCAAGAGCTTCCGGCCCAGATCGAGATCCACTGCCACATCCAGCTGGATACCGAGAGTCAACAACACCACGATGAGCGGCTTCGCGCCCTACGCCAGGCCTATGCGGATCGTGATCTGGGTGCCCAGGAACAAGTCCGCTTCCAATCCCAGCTTCAGGCCTTGCGCCAGCAATGTGCTGGCCCGGCCAAGCTGGAGAGAATCGAACTGCTGCTTACGCCCCTGGTTCAACAGGGACGCCGCATCCTGCTTTATTCCCATTTGGAATCGCTACTCGAGGCACTGCCCGAAAGCCTGCAACATTTGAACATTGGCCATGTCAGCCTCATACAGAAGACGCCCCATCGAGAACTGCTGATTCGTCGTTTCCGTGCTGCACAGGTCCCTCTCATGATCTGCGACGATGCCAACCTGGCTGACAGTCTGGTCTTGAGTGGTGCTGACACCCTGATTCAGGCGGATCCTAGCTGGGGCAACGAAATCCTGGTACCCAGACTGGCCATACCCCTGGGAAAGGCCACCAACGGCCCCAAGTTTCACTACCGGCTGATTTGCCAACAAAGCATCGAAAGTCGTCTCGCGGCACTCACTCAGCGCCACCCCAGAGGCTATTCTCCTTGGGATCGTACCGTATTGGACGAACTTTTGGCCCTTGACTGACGGACATCGGGCGTCACCATCCTCAGGCGGGCAGCCATCCCCAGTGCAATGTCATTCAAATAGTCTCCCGTCCAAGGGCCAAAGAAATTCATACGCCGGGTCTCATAGCCCTCAGCCCGTAAAAACCATTCGTGGGAGACGAAATAGCCTTTGTAGCCCCCACTGAAACTGGTTGCCACCAACCGCGCCTCAGGTCCAGCCTGATCCTGCAACGCCGTCTCCAGACGCCTGGCCAGATGACCGGCATAATCCCCCGGAAAGCCGAGCAGGTAAGTATTTCCCAGACGCAGAGCGCTCAACCGGGTCTCCCGCCCACCCAACAAGTGGGTAACCACCGGACCCAGGCCCCAATCCGTATTGATCAATACCCGGGGGCGGGCCAAAGTCACAGGCAGGCTGATGCTGGCCAAAAGAAGTTGCCGATGCCATTGGATTGGCGGTATGTGTGCCAGGGCTGCATCGGCCAAACCAGACCCATATCGATGGGCCTGCTCAAAGGGGTCTTTTCCTTGTGGTTTATCCGGCCCCGCATCCCCCACTGCCCCGGCAGCAAACAGCACCGTCTCGGCCCTAATCAACTGGCGCAGCCGGGCCACCAGATAGCCGGGATAATCAGGACCAAGCCGATGGGTCCTGGCCCCCTGCACCGTGGCATGGGCACCAAACACCGCCAGCAGTGCCAGAGGGCGCCGATCCCCGAGAGATCGAAACATCAGCAGCGAAAAACGATCCAGGTTCGGCGCACCCGACTCCAGACGATTGCGCTGCCAGCCCGGCAGATCCTGCGCCAACAGAGCATATTCAGCGGGCTGTAGCGATTGGCGGGAGGCCAGCACCACCTCTGCCAGACGGCTGGCGAGAAATTCAAAATAGTCTGCATCGAAACGACCATAGATCAGGCCTTCCAACAAGGTATCCCCATAGCCACCTGGGCCACTGTGGGTATGGGAGGCGGTCACGTAGAGCTGGGCGGGTTGCAGCCCGGTCCTCTGATAAACCGCCTGCAGCAGCTGCTCATTGACCAGCAACAGGTCAGCAGTCAACACCGTTACCTGCTGATCACCCACCGCCAGGGTCAAGGCCCGTGCATAGCAGGGGGCATCCACCCCTTCAGCTGCCTTGGGACGCCGGGCACCGAAACCGGCCAGTGGGTGCCCAGAAGGCGGACTGATATCCCGTTCTGCGCTACCCACCCGTAGATCGCCCTGGGCACGCAGCACCGGCTCATCCACCAAGGCCTGACGGGCCGCCAGGTAGTAATCGCTGACCAGGTAGTTGCCATTATCCACAGGACGTGGCCCAACGGCCATCCAGAGTACCAGCAAAACCAACAGAGCTATCAGGGCAAAACGCTTCACGGTCATCTAGATCTCATGGTGTTCCGGTGACTCCTCTTCCTCTTTCCCATAAGGATACCGGCTATGGCCATAACGAATCACCAGAACACCCAGGGAAATGAGGAGAATGGAGGCCGATACCGCCATCAGGCGCAGCTCTTCCATGGCTTTCACATCCAGGACGACATAACGTGCCAGGGCCACAATGGCAATGTACAGAGGCATGCGCACCGGCAAAGCACCTGACTCCAGGTAGGCCCCGACCATGGCAAGCACCTCAAGATAGATAAAGAGCAGCAGGAGGTCGGCCAGTTGCACCCGCCGATGGGCGATCATCTCCCCGATCTCCTGCCCCATGGAAATCATTGTCGCCAGTGCAATGACGACCAGACCGCCAATCTCTGCCCAACGCAGCAACAGGGATGGATGTTTAACAGGCTTCATCACGCCAATCCTCCAATCATCTGAATTCAGGAACCTAAATTCTATGGCGCTTTCTGAGTCTTATTCATGACGGCGCAATGCCCAGCCACTGATCATGGCCATCGCCATCACGGGCAGTATGCTGGCCAAAAATGGGCTGAAATCATAGACCATAGCCATATAGGAGACCGCCTTGTTGGTCATAAAAAAGCCCAGGCCGATGAGTGCACCGACAAACAGACGCCAGCCAATCCCTGCACTGCGGAGACTGCCAAACAGCAAAGGCGCAGAAATGAAAAGCATCACCAGGGCCACCAGTGGGCGCATCATCCGACCCCAGAAGATGACCTCATACTGCTGCGGCTCCTGACCGTTCTCACGCAAAAAGTCGATATAACGATAGAGCGACCAGATGGGCAGCATATCCGGCTTCACCAGCACCAAATCCAGTAAGGCAGGATCCAGCATATCCAGCCCCTGACTCTGCTCGATCTGGGTTACGCTGGTTCCCGAAATCGACAGATGGGTCTGTCGCACCGAGTTCAACTGCCAGCGCCCTTCCTGATAAGAGGCCCGCTCGGCATGGACTGCACGAGACAATTCCCCACTGGTATCAAAAATATAGAGATAAAGCCCGGCCAGTTGATTACCCGGCATGATCTGGCGGATATTGACGAAATTGCCCCCATCACGGGCCCAAAAGCCGTACTGGCTGCGCATGGTCTCTTTCTCGGATTTGAGCGCACCGCGCATCTGATAGGCGTGTTGTTGGCTGGCTGGTGCCACCCACTCTCCCACCACCACTGCCACCAGCATCAGACCCAAACCGGCCCGCATCATGGATCGAATGATCCGACCCTGGGCAATACCCGCCGCACGCATCGCCACCAGCTCCGAATGAATCGCCAAACTGCCGAGACCAGCTAGACTCCCCAACAACAGGGCTACGGGGAAAAGCTGATAGGCACTGGAGGGCAGCATCATAATGACATAAAGCAAAGCCGCCCCGGTGTCATACTGCCCCTTGCCCACTGACTCCAGCTCTTCAAACAAAAGGGCAGCCCCCACCAGAGTCATGAGAATAACCAGGATAGCTAAGCTCCCCAGCAACAGGCGCCAACCGATATAACGGTCGAGAATCTTCACCGCCGCCACCTGAGCAAAGCACAGGCCCGACGCCATTTCTCAGCAAACCAGAGGCTATCCAGCATCAAAAGCCCCGCGGCCATCAACAACATCAACAAATGCACCCACCAGCGCCCTATCCATGGCGGCGTGATACCTTTATTCATCCAGGCACCGGAAAGGGCCTGCAGATTGGTGAAGAAAAAATAGATCAGTAGGGCCAACACCAGCTTGCCTGCCATTCCCTGACGGGGTCGGCTATGACTCAACGGCAGGGTCAGCAGGGCAAAAACGGGTACCGCCAACACCACAGAAAGACGGGACTGGAACTCCACCCGACTGTCCAAATCGGTGGATGCCCAGATCTCAGCCGTCGAACGACTTCTGGGTTTGATACTCTGCTCCTTCTCCTCTGATTTGGCGATCCGAATACCATACTTGCCAAAATGGGTGATGCGATAGGCCAATTCCCCAGGTTCGCCGTCATAGCGAACCCCCCGCTCCAGCACCAGAAAGGTATCGCCCGTCTTGGCATCCCGATATCGATAGCCCTCATCCGCCCGAACAATCCCCAAGCGATTTTGCTGCCGATGCTGGACAAAGATATTGAATAATCGAGTGTTATCCTTGCTCAAACGTTCGACATAAACCACCAGCCCTCCCTCGCCAGCCTCGATAAACTTCCCTGGTGTCAGGCCCACAATGGCCATGTCCCCGCTTTTTTGCTGATCCTTGTAATGTTGCAGCATTTGATAGGTCCAGGGTTTGGCCAAGAACACCAGCCCCAGCGCCAACAGCATGACCGGAACCACCGCCCAGACATAGGCGCGGAAGATCCGGCCCCGACTCACGCCACTGGAAAAGAGCGCACTCATCTCGTTATCGCGATACATCCGGCTCAATACCATGAGCACACCAAAGAAAAAGGCCGGAGCAATCAGGGTGCCCAGCTCTTTCAGCAGCTCCAGCCCCAACATGACGAAAATCACCCGATGATCGATCACACCGGCAACACCGAGCTTAAGTAACTGAATGAAATTATTGACCAACACCACCAACACCAGCACGGCCAGAATAGCCAGCATGGTCTTGAGAATTTCAGTCATCAGATAGCGGTCGAGTACGGCCAGCACGTCACACTCACAGGATGGCAAGAGCCAGCATCATACCTTAGCTGGCGATCATTGACCCCAGGCTCAGAAAACCAAGCACATGGTGTGACACCCTCAAAACCAGTCCGCCACGAGAGGAAGTACCAAGAGTTTATGGGTCAATAACCGTTAGGGCGACCAACATTATCGGCAAACTGACCGCTGTAGTTTCCCGGCGGGTCGTAGTGGCAGACCCAGACATTGGGAATGCGGGTATTGCAGCCGTTTTTTTGGCCGCAACCAAGCTCTCTGGTGCTCTTCCAGACGATCTGGGTGAAATGGCCGGTTTTGGCGCTAAAGCCAGGCTTGGCGTAATCGTAACTGGGTTCTTCCTCGTACCAGAGTTTGACTATGAAGAGCGGTGATCTGTTAGAGGAGACCCAGGCCAGGTTTTCTCCATAATGGGTATCTGAATGACCACTTGGGCAAGAGTCTGCCACGGCCTGGGCACTTGCAGCCAAATCCTCAGACCAGACCAGGGGTGCCATGCCATGGCGAACCCTGACAGTATTATGGGCTGCCAGCCATTGCTGTCGGTCATCTACCGCCGGTGCTCTACCTGGCTGACTGGTACAGGCATAGAGCGGCAAAGATGCCAGAAGCAATTTGAATAAGGTTTTTAACCGCTGACTGTCCAAGCAGATATCCATTCAATCCTACAAACCCATAATTCTTGGTAAGCCTGATAAGGCAGTTTCTGTATCATAGATCACAGAAAATCTATCAGCAAAACCGTACAATTTATGCTAATTTTTCCTATTTTATTACAATTATTACTCGTGGTGGAGTTTTACCAGAAAGTTAACATCAAGGACTATAGGGGGTATTATGCGTCATCAAAAATCAATCTTTATTTCTGCAAGCATTATCGCTTTACTGGCAGGTTGCAGCTCACCAAAAGATGCCAGTAAAGATAACTTTAAAAAAGTCATTAATAACTATCTAGAGAAAAGCTGCGTCAAGATATCCCCCCGGAAAAACGGTTTCCCCGTCACCATCAAATTACGGCCAGAGGATACGAAGTGGGCAATCAAAGAAAATGCCGATAATATCCGTCAATACGAGGCATTGGTTAGTGTCGGCGTACTTGAGCTCAAAGAGGGTACTGCTCAGGAGCCAAAAAACATGTTTAGCACTGACAAGATAACGGTCAAAACAAAAACATACTCCCTTACCAAGAAGGGCAAAGACGCCTTTTTTGACCACTCAAAAGAGAGTTCTTTAGACAGTTCGTTTGCCGGTTTTCGCCGAGGATTCTGCGTGGCAACCTATGAGGTCAATGAGGTAACTAATTTTTCTGAGCCATCACAGGCCATGGGATATACGATCTCAAATGTCAACTACTCATATTCGCCAAGAGATATCAAAGACTGGGCAACCCAGGAGAGTATTCAACAGGCCTTTCCTCGGTTGGCTAAAGAATTAGCGGAGAACCAGAAAAGGACCGCCACGCTCGTCCTCATGAGTGATGGCTGGATTCACGAAAAAGAGATGAAAAATTAAAACACTCGCCTGAATGATTGTCTGGCCCGGTAGCAGGCAAACCCAAGCCTCCTGCCCTGACTGAACTCTATAACAAAAGGGCATCGTAAAGACTCCGCTGGCGTAGATTTACCCTAATCTATCCTATGCTGCGTCGCACGATGCCCTAATTCATTCAGCAGATCCAGTATTACCCCCTCCACCCCGCCAACTTCGGCTACTATGTACAGGTCTGTCTCATACCACTGGAGCTTTTGCGACGCACTGCCATGAATCACAAACATCATCGCTGGTTGGCAAAACAGATTCCGCTCTGGGTCAAAGATGGCTTGATCGAGCCAAAACAGGCCACCAATATTCAGACACGATATCCAATTGATGATGGACTTAGCCTCGGCAAGCTACTGATCAGCGCCGCAGGCGCCATCATGATCGGATTAGGGATCATTCTGCTGTTTGCCTATAACTGGGCAGAGATGTCCAAATCGCTCAAACTTGGGGTTGTTTTTGGTTTTTTTGCGACAGCCCATATCGCTGGATTTCTGGCCGGGGACAAGCGGCAGATCTTATCCGAAAGCTTTTTCAGCCTCGGTACCATGCTGATGGGCGCGGCCATCTTTTTGGTCGGGCAGATTTACCATCTCGACAGCCACTATCCCGACGCTTTTTTGCTTTGGTCACTGGGGGCGCTGACGCTTGCCTGGGCCCGGCCTTCTCTCACCCAGGCCTTTATGGCGCTCATTCTGATCCTGAGCTGGCATATGCTGGAGGTATTCGATTTTGATGCAGCCACCCCCTGGGCCCTGCCACTGGTGCTTTTTGGCGTGTTTCCACTGGTTTGGCGGCTGCACTCTCCGGTATTGGCCCGATTCAGTGCAGCAACGCTGTTGATCTCCCTCGGTTTGGTGATGCTGCCCCAGTATCACAAGCTGGCACCCATCACCTTGCTAATGACCTCAGCTGCGCTGCTCTTTGTGAAGATGCGTGTCCAGAATAGTCTCAATCCTGCTTTTCAGAGCATTGCCCAGCAGATTGCCAAGCCCGCGGGCCTGGTCTTTATCCTAATGCTGTTTTTGCTCAGTTTTGGCCGATTGGTCGATGACCTGATTCGCCTTGGCGCTACTCAACCCCTGGGAAATCCCTATTTCCTCACCGCCCTTCTCTTCAGTCAAACAGCCTTTCTTTGGCTACTGATCAAAGGCAAACCGAATCTGGGGATTGTACTGGTCGAAGCCGTCATTTTGACTGCCTTACCACCAGTGGTGACACCTTCTCTGGTTGGAGAAGGCTACTACGGTTTGATGGTGATCAACTTCAACCTCCTGCTGTTGGGTATCAGTGTTTTTCTCATGGTGGATGGTGCCCGTCAGGTAGACCGCTGGCGCATGGTATCCGGGGCATTGGTCTTTGCCGCGCTGGCCATGGCCCGATATGTAGATCTGTTTGAAAGCCTCATCAGCCGTGCTCTGGTGTTTTTGATCGTTGGTGTCTCTCTCTTTGCTATGGCCAATCTCTATCAGCGCCACAAAAAACCTGAGGAGGTTGAGCCATGAAGCGCCTCCTTTTAATCGCCGCCATCGCTTTTCAGATTTTGTCTGTAGCTGCTATCGCCCTCTCCCGCGAGTGGATTCTCATCAATGGCCAGACGTTGACCTTTCAGACCGCCCCCATCGACCCCCGTGACCTCTTTCGCGGTGACTATGTACACCTGAACTATCTCTTTTCCAGTGTCTCCCTACCCATGTTGGATGAAAGGATTGTGGCCAAAGGGCTCAAAGAGGGTGCCAAGGTCTATCTCGGCCTGGAAACCGGACCGAATGGCATCTCCCGAGGCACCCGTCTCTCCCTGACCCCGCCCAGCCAAGGCCCCTATCTGGCCGGGCGAACGACCCGTATCTGGCCCTATCGGAATTACCAGCACCAACCCCACGACGACAACACCCGGGAACGCCTTGCCCGAACGCCCGTCGAGGTGAAATACGGCATCGAGCAATATTATGTGGAACAGGGGCAAGGCAAGGAGATGGAGAAGATTCGCGGCTCACGCACCGGTTTCCAGCTACCCATGCTGATTCATGCTGCAGTATCCGATGGCGGCACAGCAGTGATCCAGTCGTTCAGCTGGGCCAAGATCGCCACCAAGACCGAAGTGCTGCGCTCGCCAGAACGCAATGCCAAACCCGAGGCCGCCAGTGCCATCATGCGCTTTACGTTGAAAAATGTGTCGGACACCCCCATCAGCCTGCCCTGGCGGAGCAATGACTGCGCCTTTGCGCTGCAACCTACCAAGCCAATGCCTGAGACTCTAGAGCGCCTGGGGTTTGATCGCCCTGGTTGTGCCAACGCCAGGAAGGAAACCCGCACCTTAGCACCCGATCAGGCCATCAGTATCGATTTCGATCTCAACCAGCCCCAATGGGTTGTCCGATTCCCCAAAGAGGCCGACAAACCCACTCCGCTGGGCAAATTGCCTTGGGAATATCGCTTCCGCATCGTCTATTGGGATAAGGCCGTTGAGGGTGTATCGGGCAGTATCATCTCCCGAGCCTTTCATGGGCGGGGGAATGTGGATTAGGCCTCAACCTTCATGATCTATCTCCTCCCTGCCATCGCCCTGGTTCTGCTGATCTTCGGCCCCCAGCTCTGGGTGCGATATGTCCTCTGGCGGCATTCGACCGAACAGCCAGAGATGCCCGGCACCGGAGCAGAGCTGGCAACGCATCTGATTGAGCGATTCAAGCTGGAAGGGGTTGAGGTGATCAAAGCCGAGCCGGATAGCAATTACTATTCGCCCGATGACAGGGTCGTGGCCCTCAGTCCCGATGTATATGACGGCAAATCGGTGACGGCAGTAGCCGTTGCCGCCCATGAGGTGGGCCATGCCATTCAGTTCAGTCGGGATGAACCGATTTCAAAACTGAGAACCCAATACCTGGGCAAGGTCTACACCATTCAGCGTATCGGTTCAGGATTGCTCCTGGTTATCCCCATACTGGCTGCGATTTCCAGATCGCCCCAGGTTTCGATGCTGATGATTGCCGTTTTGCTGATCACCATGCTTTCCTCGGTGCTGATGTATGTGGCGATTCTGCCGGAAGAGTATGATGCCAGCTTCAACAAAGCGCTGCCCATTCTGAAAGAGGGCTATCTGCCCGAACGACTGATGGGATCGGCCCATAGCGTGCTCAAGGCATGCGCCCTTACCTATGTGGCCGGTGCCCTGCTCGATGTGGTGCGGTTGTGGCGCTGGATTCGGTTTCTGAAATAATGAATATTCACTGGTTAGCCTTGGCAGGAGCCATTGCTTTAGAGGTTTCAGGCACCCTCTGCATGAAGCTGTCCGATGGCTTTAGCAGGCTGATTCCATCCATACTGATTTTTGTATTTTATATTGCCTCCTTTACGCTCTTGACTCTGGCTCTGAAAAAAATCGACATCAGTATCGCCTACGCCATCTGGGCCGGAGTGGGTACAACTCTGATCGCCATCATCGGCATGGTCTATTTCAAAGAGGCGGTCACAATCTGGAAGGTTATGAGCATATTCCTCATCATTGCTGGCGTCATCGGGCTCAACCTCAGCAAGGGTGGTCATTGACGGGACTTTGGAGAGGATGGCACTGAGTTCCGAGATAACCCCAGCATACCGCCACCAACGGCCCCACCAGCGATGCCGGAACAAAGAGCAGCAGATTGGCGAAAAAGGGGCTTCGGGCAAGCGCCGGCAAAATGAGATCGACCTCTTTGGCCAGCGCCGCCCAGAAGGCTTTGCGTCCTTCCCAGGGGAAGGATGTCGTCCAGCTTCGCCTATCGCCACAAGGCCTTACTGTTTCCCTGCGACAACCGGCTTTGGTTTTGCCAATGCCGCGCAGACTGGCTTAATGAGAAAGTTGGCCTGCCAAGTAGCAAACCATTACCACTCTGCCGGGCAAAGGTTGTCACCGTCGATTGATGAGAGATGGTTGCCTCAATCGCTGAAATCCCAGGTATGCCCAGAGAGAGACCTGCTTCAATGGTCCAGCCGATCATGTCACCCCGGGTATTGAGAATAACCCGGGCACCAACTCCTGGCCCTTCGGAAATATCAACCGAACCGCCAACGACCAGTGATTCTCCGGCAAAAACAGTTTCATCGCCGTAGATATAAGTAAGCTGCAAACCAGCTGCAAGCTCGAAATTCCAGCCGCCACCAAAAGAGAATGAACCGTAAAACCCGATTCTGTTCCGCGGCGCAAAAACAATGCCGACGCCCACATCAAAGGCTGCTCCCAGGCCTCCACCACCGACCGCCCCGATGCCGATACAGACGTTATTGTTGGTGCAATATTCAAGCAACGCATCAGGGGTAATGGTATTGAGTGCCTCTTCAACCAGTGTGGTCAGGGTTCTGCCGGTCGCACTGTTTCTATCGAATATTTCAACCTCTGGAAAGTAGACCGTGGCATCTTCCAGTGGTCGGACGGGCATCATGGCTCTTCTGCCACTAAAGGCTTTTCGGGCAAAAAAAGCGCGGGCGTTAGGCGCACTGAATCCATTGGCCACCGCAAGCTGGATAGCACGTTCACGCTTCGCCAGGCCTCTATTTACATTCAGCGCTCTCCCACTTCGGCGCCAAAGCTGCTGCACAGCGGCTGCCGAGGCGATCAGCGCTGGAGCATCCTCCTGAGGAGTCGGCTCGTTACCACTGCCACAGATCATGCGCCACTCGGATTGATAATAGACAGAGTGCATCACAGGGGGTTCGCTGGAGCTGTTCGCAGTGAGTGACTGGCTGCTTGGGATGCGGGTTCCAAAGATAACCCTGTCACCTTCGATAAAGAGCGCCCTATCCACGGGAATCCCCCCTTCAGCCGTCACCCTGCGCATCACAGTGCCATTGGAGTAGACCCGGTACTCTTCAACAATCTGAAACACATCATCAATGAGGGACTCCAGCAACCACTCATAATCAAAGCTATAAGTGAGCCTGGCATCTACCCGACTGATATCGGTTTGGGATGACGTACGAAAAATGTTCTCACGCAGAGAGATAGATCCAGCGATGTTGAGTTTATATCCAAAGGTCTCTTCCTGATCGATCGGGTGATCGATTCGAAAATTTGAGATGTAATAGCCGTTATACTCAAACGACATCGGTACCGTTGCACCGATGGTCCCCAAATCCCAATGCTTTTGGGTAGAGGTGAAATTGACCGTCCGATACGGATAGATGGGCGCATCATGCGCCACTTGTTCATCGCTGCTCCAGCGGTCAACCAGCTTGGAATACTTTCCCCGCATCTGATCAAAACTGTAGGTAATATCTGCGTTGCTGGGTGATTGAATGACCCCACTGATTAGATCGGCCACGGCAACAGCAGTGCCCAGATTCATCGAGCGACTGGCAATTCTGCGCCGAGCCAGACTTTGCCCCTGAACATAACCGGCCGCTGGCAAGTGGCCCAAATATTCAAAACCACTCATGGTAATGACATCACCCGGTGAGCTGGTCGTCGGGTCACCAAGATGAATGCCTGCGGCATCGTAAGCGGCAAAAACCAACTCCGAACAGAACCAGGCACTGCTGTCCTGCCTGTTCTGCAAGGAGGCGATGGCCAGCAGATCATAGGGGGTACCCACCTGCGCGATCGCAAAGCTGCGGATCGCCGCCTGCTGGGAAGTGGTCAGACCACGATAACGGTAACCAGTAGCGTAGTAGGTCTCCTGCAATACATTGGCCAAGGGTCTGCGCACGGTCCCTTCCAGAATCGCTTCAATCACCTCACCCTCACCGATGTAAAGGGCAACATGGCTGGCGGGTTCTCCCGTTGCTGTCCTGATGGCGGCCCCCACAAAATTATCGGAGCTGGTCACCACCAGATCGCCGATTTGTAACACTGAGGTAGGAATCGACATACCCCCCTGCCCCGGGGAGATCATCGCATCACGATCCGACTCTGAGGGCGTAAAGAGCCCTTGAGAAGCCACATTAGGCGGATACTTCAAATGTCCCAGATAGCTCACCCCCCCAATTCGCAGTAGATCGCCCGGGGTCGAGGTCGAGGGATTCGCCACCAAATCGATACCCACATGCTGGAAAGCCGCGAAGACCAACTCAGAACAGTACCAGGCCTCGGGATTTTGGTAGGTCAGTAAGGTTCCGATTGCCTGATGGTCATAACGACGCCCCACCTGGCTGCGCAACCAGCGTTTCATGATATCCCTCTGCGCATCCGTGAGGAGACCGGACCGAAAAGCAGCCGCGTAGTAATCATCATCCAGTGCACTCGTCAACGGCTGCATCACCACACCGCGACCAATCGCCTCGATCACCTGGCCATCACCAACGTAGATCGATAAGTGGCTCACTGGAGAGTTGGTATGGTTTCGAATACGCTCCGAGATCCAGGCATTGGAGGTTGATACAATCAAATCCCCCACCTTCAGCGCATTGTAATCATAAGAGACACCACCGGCACCCACCGGGACAAGCGCCAGCCAGGCGTTTTCGTCCGGTGCATGTTCATTGCTGCTGTTGTCGTTCTGCGCAAAACTTCTCTGTCGATAGGTCATGGTTTCGTTCTCCGTCTAAAAATCAGGGTGAGATACTGGTGATGGGCTGATTGGCAGCAGGATTGGCCGTATTGCCCTGGATGGATGAGATAACCCCCGCATCAGCAAACCGCTCAAGCGGAAACACATCGGATTTAAATTGAAGATCGACTTCACCGGTTAGATTGGCATTGACGTTGATCTCAGTTTCACTGTCTTTTTCGCTGCTGGAAACATAGGCAACGGAGGTCTTGATTGACCCCTTTACCGGGGAGAGGAACCAGCCGTATTTAAACTGGGCCTCGGTTTTGGTATCAAACTTCTCGGCTGATGAGGCCTTGGCATAATCCTTGGTATCGATCCGGAAACCCATCTGGGCACGAATCCGGCCTCGCGTCACAATAATCCGGTTGATCCCCATCAATACCATCGAAGAGAGCATCTGCTGACGGGATTGTGCAATATGGCGCCGTGCAGCAGGCACCACCACCGTTTCCACCTCGGAAAGATCTGCATCCTCGGGCACATTGAGGGTGCGCCGCAGACGTGCCTCCTCCTCTTCACTCAGATCTTCGTGCTGCTGCAACGTCGCTCCATCGCCCTGCTCCTGAACCCGGTAGTTGCGCGGAAAAGCACCGACGATCCAATCCCTGCTGGCGTTGTCGGAGATGTTGTCCTGCATAAAGTCATCCACGGTTTTGGCCACATTGGAGAGCAACTCGCCAAAGGCCTCCATCTGCTGAATCGAGGCATCGATGATGGCGTTAAAGGTACCTTTGATCAGATCCGCCACGAAGGTGGGAAAGGCGATGGCGTTCAGGGTGCTCTCCGTCACCTGAGCAACATTGCCAGCGGCACGTGGCGCGAACTCATCGGCAGCAGGGTCATCGCCTTCGAGCGCTCTCACAATCTCCTGAGGGCTGCTGGTGCCTGCATCAAAGGGTTTTGTGATCTTGTTGAGCAGGGGATTGGATCGTTTGGCCACATCAGTTGTCTCGGCCTGGTAATCCACCGTTTTGGTTTTGCGTACCACGGGGGTTTGGCCCAGCTTTTGCGACTGATGCCAATCGTCATGAATCAATGCCGCAGTGTAGCCCGCGATCTTTTCGAGATTCTGCTTCATTTCCTGCTGACTGTCGTCTGACAACTCACTGAATGAGGGACTCGACATCAACAGCGCTGCAATCTGGGTATGAACCAGCTTATCGACCTCAGGAGTGATCTCAAACTCATCTTTGGGCAGATGGGCAAAAACACCGGGAAGGACGCGGGATGTCATGCGTTGGCTCCTGCTGTTGCAGAGGGGTTGGCACCCGTAGCCGGGGGAGGATGGGCGCCCTCGCCAGCATTACCCTCAGGGGAAGGACTCGAGCCTTCATTTGCCCCACCAGGAGCAGGATTGGCTCCAGGTCTCGGATTGGGCGCAGACTGGCGACCAGGCTGATTGGCGCTGCTCCCAGACTCATTGCCAAACCGATTTGGATCAAGATCGGGCAAGTCCGGTGCTGCGAGCCGCTCCCGTCCTTCGAGTCGGCTGGCTATCATCTGCGAAGCGCTGGGGCTATCACTGGATTCGCCACGCACTCCGGTAACGGCTGCAGGTGCATTTTCTGCGGGATTGGGGGTGTTGGCCCGAATGGCCGCGATGCGCTCGGTCGTCGCCATGCGATTCAGCGGCAGATAATCGGTCGAGAACGTCAAATCCACCTCCCCGGTCAGATCAGCGTTCACGTTCAATTCTGCATTGGAATCCGCTTTGGTCGAGCGAACATAAGTGACCGAGGTCGATGCCGAGGCCGACCACATGCCAAAACCGACCTTGCCCTGGGCCGCCACAGAGGCATCCAGCAGATCGGCCTGCTCCCGGTGGGCGCTGTCGCTCGCATCGATATGAAATCCCATCGTGGCACGAATACGGCCGTGATTGATCACGATCCGCTGCAGCCCCATCATCACCATGGCTGAGAGCATCTGCAGACGCGATTGTGCCATCTTTCTGCGTGCCGCCGGAACCAACACCTCATCGATCGCACTCTGGTCAACCACATCGATCTCATCAGGCAGATTGAGCGCACTGCGCAGTCCGGCAGGCGGTTCTTCAGCCTCCGTGGCAACCGCCTGAGGCCCGCCGGAACCCGCCTCCATCCGGATATGTTGTGGGTAACTCTGTGCCAGCCACTGTTGGGCCTGGAGGTCGGAGACATTCTCCGACTCGAACTGTTCAACGGTTTGGGAGACCGCTTCCAGCATTTCAGTAAAAGCACCCATCTGGGTCTGAGTGGCATCGAGAATGGCGTTGAAAGTCCCTTTGATCAGATCCGCCACAAACGAAGGAAAGGAGATCGCCCGTAAGGTCGAACGCGTCACCGATGCCACCTGCGAAGAGGCCTGCGGACTAAAATCGGCCTGAGTCATTGATTGGGCAAGCACACCACCATGAGCCTGCTCCGGCGGATGGAGTGTCTCTTTGGTCTTGATCAGAGGACGCTGCCCCAATTTTTCCGAAAGGCGCCAATCATCCAATGCCAGTGCAGCGGCATAGGTCGCGACACGAGAAATACGTTGCGTCAATGCATCCCGTTCAGTGGCAGAGAGTTCGGAGCTGGAAGGCGCAGCGGCCACCAGCGCCTCAACCTGGCTATTAACCAATTGTTTGAGCTCCGGTGTATCCACCGGACCCTGTGGCTCGGGGGCGCCTGCATAAGGGGTGGGTAAAAGTGGCGGAAAGTCGTTCATGCCCATCCCCCGGTATATCCGGGAGTCGGCACCGGAGAAGAGGGCCAACCACCAACTGTCTGCCCCCCGCCGCTCAGGCTCAACCGCTCTGCCCCCTGCTGCCATTGGGCAGCATACCGAAACACTGAGGCATCGTTTTGCAACAGAGGGGCAATGACCCCGTTGTTATCGCGAATTTCGTTGATGTGAGCAGCCACCCAACCGATCAGGGCCGCACCCGCCTGTGCCCGGCTGGCCGCCTGATTGAACATCATCACCGCATCAGTGGAGTCGCTGACAATGGCAGCCACCAAGGACCATAAATCGCGAGCATTGAACATTCGCTGCAAGGTGCTGTTGCCCATGATCGTAATCGCTTGCCGCAGTTGTCCATTGAGTTGATTGGCGGCCCGCTCCAAACCTAAAGACCCACGGCGACGAATTTCGTCAAGCAGCGCAGCCATGGCAAATTCAATACTGCTGGCAGCATCAAAGCTCGATAACCGCATCTCTTGCTCAAAACGCAGGAGCTCTGCACTCAAATTGGCAAGCGTCATGCGGATATCGTTGTTTGTTTCAAAGCCCAATGTGGCGGAAAAGAGTTGTGCACGACGTTGCCCGTCATACCAGCTTCGATCCATCGCATCAGCCATCCCTTCCAACGCCTGGAAAAGCACCCGATCATTCAGATTGAGCGAGTACCGCTCTTCGACCAACAACTCAGCCACGCTCAACAGATGAGCGTTCTCCAACTCTGCGTAGTAGTAGAGCCCGGCAAAGGCCTCGACCTGAGCCTGGCTGAGCCGACCTTCTCCTCGGGAGCTGATTGGCGGAAGCGAGCCAATGAAGTTGGCTTGCGCCAAAGAAACGGGATGCCTTGCCGCCTGCGCGAGACGCCCGGCATACTGCTGAAGCCTCGTGAAAAGTGCAAGAGAATGGCGGCAAGCGAGACGCATGTCCGTTAAGTGCCCGGTAGTGGTGGAACAGGAATCTGCGGTGCAGCTGATTCTGCTGCCGGTTGTGGTGCAGTTTGACGGGCATTGGAGGCGATCTTGTCCTGATTAACCCCCATCAGCTCCACCATCTTTTCCAGCGGAAAATAATCCGATTTGAAACGGAGATCGACGTTACCGGTCATCTTGACCTTCAGCTCCTGACTCTTCTCGGCATCCGATTCAAAATTGCTGTCGGTGGAGATATCAAGCGTGCTCTTGGTCGTGCTCGTGGTACTCGGCTTGAAAAACCAGAAGCCTTTCTTCCTCGACCTGCTTGCGGTTTCACGGTGATAATCAAAACTGTTTTGCTTGTCGTAGTGGCGTTTGGCCAACTCCTCGACGTTGAGATCAAACTTGACGCCCGCTTTAATCGAGCCGTCGGTCACCACAATCCGATTGAGCCCCATCATCACCATGGTGGCCAGCAGTTGCTGTCGATCCATAGAGATCTTTTTGCGTGCAGCGGTCACCAGCTCTTTCTCGGCATCTTCGTCGCCAAGATCACCAAAATCGAAGGGGATACCCAGATCCTGCATAAAATTGGGTGCATTATCGGCGTCGGCATCCTGTTTGGGCACCACCCTTCCGGCTTCCAGATCAGGCTCCAGATGGTCGGGATATTGGCCAACCAGATAGTCGCGGGCACTCTCTTCCGTCACGTTGTCTTTCATATACTCATCGACAGATTTCGAGACATTGGCCACCAGGGTGGCGTAGGCCTCCATCTGCTGAATCGAGGCATCGACAATGGCATTGAATACCCCTTTGATCAGATCTGCGACAAAACCGGGGAAATCGACTTTTTTGATCACATTGGCCAAATCGTCACCGGCCTGGCCAAAATAGGTTGGAGGCTTCGGTGGCACTGGTGGTGATGCTGGAAGCGGGCCCGCCAGCGGATGTGCCATGGGTGGATGATGCCCGCTGCCGGATATGGCCATCTCCAATGCTGTCGCTCCTCCGGCATCCGCGATAAAACCGATCACCCGATCTGTATCTGCCATCACTTTCGCCTGGCGTTCCGGCGTCAGGGCATTAAAGGCATTGGACTGCTGTAACAGTTGGCGGACTTGGCTTTGGGCACGCTCTTTCATACGACTGCCCCCTTAGGCCGTTTGGCGCCACTGGGGCATATCAGCGGCTGAGAACTCATCGGATGGGAAACCGGCTTGAGACGACTCAGGTGGCGCATCCTCGAACGCGATGGGCCGCAGATAGACAGCAATTCGTGCCGGCATACTCGGACGCACACGGATGGAAAACACGGTCACCGAGCCAGGACCGGTATAACCATCAGGGGTCAGTGCGGTCAGCCAGCGGTCAAATGCCTGCAACCCTGCCGGGCGCTCTGCCATCGGCAGGCGCAAAAGTGGCAGTAACACCGGCGGGGCATCCGGCAACGCATCGAGGTCGATATCCAGACGCATCTCCACCTCGCTACCTGAACGAAGCAGGGTCAAGGTTGCCGAGCGGGCGGGTAATTTATAGCGAGCCCCCAGGACAAACGCCCCCACCGTAACCAATCCAGCGTGGCGGTTTTCCATCCCGAAAGATTGCATCAAAGGCAGCAGTTCAGAGAAATCGATTTCACGGATGATATCAAAGGTGATCTGCTGTCCACCGGCACAACGCCCGGCACGTATGGTGGTAAAAAAGGGCTGCAGCGCTGGTAGCGCCGTCATTGCACGGTTGGCCATTTCAATCAGCGTATCAGGAAACTGGTTGGTCAGTTCCGCTGGCCATCCATAGGTCGCAGCCGCCTCAACGATACCGTTTCGATCAACGGCAGTAGCGAAATTCGCGCCAAACCCGGTCGCAAACGAGAAGTTGTTGCTTCGAAAAGGCTCGGTCCGCTCATCGAACCAACGTCGGGCATCACTGCCCAGATCGGCCGCGATAATGGAACGCATGGCGCGTGTCGCCAAATCAATCTTATCTCCAGGGGTGGTGTAACTGTCTCCGGGGGCAACCTGAAAACCCAACGCATGGCCTCGCGTCTCGGAAAAGTTGGGTTCAAAAGGACCATGGGTATGCCAGGAAGGCGCCTGCCCCAATCGCCAATCGAGGGATTCATCCAGTGCCGCTGACATCGCTGGCAGATCTGTTGGATCAGGTGTCAACAAACGTCTTGATGCGCTGCCAAGAAGTCTCTTTGCCACGTCGGCGGCTCTCTGTCTGCTCATCATCTCTCTCCTCTACGGAAGGTCATATCGGATCAATAACCGATCATGCTGCGAATCTGCTGTGCCGACGGGGTTTCACCTCGATCCAAAATGCCCTTGAGTTGTGCTGCCACATCTCCACCAGCGCCAACACCCCCCATATCACCGCCACCAAAGCTGCCCATACCAGGGATTGAAGGCAACGCCGGGGTTTCAACGGGCTGGCTGTACTGCTGTACGGTGTCACTCTTGATGCCATTGACCGCCAAAATATGCTGCGACGCACGGAACAATTTGTCGCTGTCACTTTTACTGAGATCACCCGGATAGCCGCCATCAAAAGTAAAGAGTGAGTCACCTGAGCTCAGCGACCAGATTTGATGGTTGTTGGCAATAATCTCGAGGATGGTTCGAACTTCCTCAGCCATGGTGCGGAATTTGACCACGTTGATGGTGGTTCCAAACTCGCTTTGAGCCACCCGTTCGATTACCTGATACATGGTTGATACCCCATAGATCTCACGGATACGTGGCAGTTGCAGAATATCCATGGCATCACGCAACTGGCGGCCCATCCGCTCAGCAGCGAACTGGGCTCCGGCATAGCCATAGAGTGTGCAATTTGCCGCCAGATCACGCGCGGCCTTACGGCAGTACTCATCATTGGTCGCCATCACGCGCTGCTTTCCGCTATCAAACAACGAACTGACCTGGCGAGAACGGTAGGCCTCAGAAAAGCAGGAAACCGTATTCAGCAAACGCTGTTCGAACTCGGTATTGGCCGTCACATCCGGGCCAACGTCCCCCCCGGATACGCCAAGCGCACGAGTGAAATGGCCACTTAACCCACTCGGACTGATGCGCTCTTCCCGTTTCCAATACCAATCGTCCAGCTTGCGTGCCAGTACATCCCCTCCCATTGGCAATAAGCCAGCCATAAACAGTTCAACGATGCGGTCGACCACAGCAAAAAGCATCATCTGATTGCACTGATAAACGACATAAGTGGCGGCAACCGCCTGGATATTCATCGGGAGAATTTCATCCGAACTGCCATCAGAACTGCTCAATGGCGGCAGATCGAGAAAGGCGATGCCGCTACCGCCACCACCGGCCCCACCTGCAGCCAAGGTCTCTTCGTGATAACGGGCGAGTGCAGCAGAGTTGAATCCGGCACTACCTGGTGGGCGGGTGTCATAACTGCTGACCATGCCACGGGATACGGCAGCATAGGCATCAAAGAATATTTTGCCGGTGTTGCGATCGTTGACCAATAGCTTTGCTACGGCAGAAAAAACCTGTAATTTTTGATCGAATTTGCTCTCGAACTTCTGGTTGCCGAACGTAATCTCATGACGCTCTACCGAAGCTGGCTCCAGTAACTCAACATAGGCAGATTTAACCTCATCATAAAAAGCCCGGGCATCGGGATCATGATGCCCATCAAGCAGCAGCAGACCCATGACTGCCGGGATACCATGGATAACTTTTGGGTCATCCAGATCATGCGATTGGAATCCTGTTAATTTATCGAGTGCCTCAATGGTTCCGGTCATGAAAAACCTTTGGCCTTCCGATAGGATCTGTTGGCCTGTATTGGGGTCTTGAGCATATTGAAGTCGTTTGGGCAATTTGGCTTCATCGAAGGCAAAGCTCTGCATGATTTGTTCAATCAATTCATCAATATCAAACATGGTTGATGCTCCTCTGAAATCATTCGGGTGAATTTTGTCTATAAGCACAGAAAAAAAGCTGTAGCCTTGCCTGGCTCGCTCAAGGTCTCTCTTGACATAGGTGCCAGAAGCAATACGTGCAATGGCATAAAAGGCATATGGCTTGACGATCAAAAGTTTTATCAGTTGCCGATATAACCTCCTCTCCTCTCTAGAGGAGAGTGATGTCTCTTTTTGTCGAAAATGAGCGATGAATGCCAGCAGCAACATGCGATGGATGAAGATTGGAAGTTTCTGTTCCTTACCTGCTTCGAGCTGCCGATAGACCCGCATCAACAGGTCTGGAAAATGTAAATCGACCAGCTGGATCACCGAGCGTACAGCGAGATCCACCTCTTGCCGCTTATTTGCTGGCAACCTAACCCGGTGAAAGAGCCGCGCTTTGATGGCATCGAAGAGTTTTTGTTGGGGCGATTCCATTTCAGTGTTTTCCCGTTTGATTGAGAAAGACATCGGTGCGGGAGAGTGCAGCGGCCACATCAAGAATGCCGGCGCCAACGGCTGCTCTCTCCTGTTGTGACGGTTGGGCACTGTTTTGCAACAATTCGCGACAGGTTGCGCTATCCAACCTGACCCCAGCCCGCGCTGCCCGCGCCAACATCAAAGCCACTGCGCCACTAACGAATGGGGCCGCGTGACTGGTGCCCGTTGAAAAACGATAACCGCTCAGGCCAACAGAGATAATGTCAGTACCTGGTGCTGCAATGGCACAATGAGCACCCAAGGTCGAATAATCGGCACGACGTCCATCTTGATCAACCGCAGCGACCGCGATAACACCATCCAGTGCCGCAGGGTAATAGCGCTCATCGGTCCCCGAGTTGCCCATCGCAGCGACCGGAATGACCCCACGGTTTAATGCATAGTTCACCGCATCGTAGTGAACGGGCGGGCTGTCCGGTTCCAACAAGGATTCGGCAGTACCGAAGCTCATATTGATCACCTGCGCACCCAACTCGGTCGCTGCCTTGATGGCCGCATCGATATCGAGTGTCCCCCCTACACCAACGAGCCGGCCATCGCTGCCTTTCGCCGCAGCCAATGCACGTACCGGCACCAGTCGTGCAAGGCCTGCCACACCAGGGGAAAGGTGGATGCCATTGGCCGACATCACGCCTGCGACATGCGTACCGTGGCCGGTCTCATCCCAAGGCGCAAAATCGCGCCCCCGGCTATCACCGACCAACTCAATATCATCGCCGATGCGCCCCATGCCAAGATCGACCGTATCGTACCCGCCATAGAGCCGCTCGCTAAACTCATCATGTTCAAGCGCTACCCCCGTATCGACAGCGGCAACCAGTATGTTTCGGGCACCCGGCTCCATACGATGAGCCACATCGGCACGAACCATTTTATGTGGCGCTTCAATCATCTCGCGGGTCGGGTGTTTGACCGGGGCCTGACTGGCCATCGCATAGGTTGCCACCCGTTCAGGCATTGCCCACTCAACGTGCGCCAGATCGCGAAAAGCCAAAGAGAGTTGAAGGGCCTTCTGTGGTTCTGAAAGCTCGAGAGCATAGACCCGGTCAAGTCCGAGGTGTTGTTCATCATCAGCAAAACCAGTACCGCGCTCGCCAGGACGGCCAAAGCCATGACGGGCATGAAACACGCGACGCACCCGCATCGCACTGCAGCAGTGACGTACACAGCGATCGAGTGGACCACCTCGATCCAATGTGGAACCTGGACGGGCCGCACCGGCAATCACATCCAGATGCGCGGGAGCTGCGACTGCAAGTGTCTCAGCCATTTTGAGCATCACGCGTCCGGTGGTTGCGCCAAACATAGACATCACTGCACACTCTCGCTGTCATAATCGCCCGACCATCGATCCTGAGCACCGTAGGGATGCTCTTGCTCAGGCAACAGTTCAAAGCGGTCAGATGAACCATCGGGAAGTGCGATTTCCAGCGTTCCAACCTCCAATATCTCTGGCAATTCGAGCTCCAGATGGGATTGACTGATGGCACGAATGGGTAGTGTTTTCCCAGACAGTCGAGCGCTACTCTGTCGCCCCTGATCGATCAGACCGTTGCCACGGAGACGCAGCCGGGTTTGCCCTGCAGGCACTTTGACCGTAGGGGGTGCCGCACCTGGTTGTCGGCTGGCTTCGGTCTGACGGCCAGGGCCGATATCGACGTAGTTGATGCGGGGACCACTCAACTTCAGTGCCCGGCGCAAACGGCCTGGATCGATACCTGAGAAACGGGCGACACTCTCCTCACCTGAATGCTCTTGCAAACGGCGCAGTTGCATCATGTTTCGCACGCCCAGGCGCTCCAAGCGCTGACTCTCTTCGGGAGCAAGACCGGCCTCTTCGAGCAGCGGACTCTGCGTCTGCTCCATCGAAATGGTATTCTCTTCGATCATCGGTCGGGTAATGGTGGTAAAACCGATATGGATGGTGCTGGCTCCCGTCTCGTTAGGCCCCGATGGACGCAGTTTCACTCTCCCCTCACCATCCATTTCAACGAACACCGAGAGATCAATGTTGAAATCCTTCAACGCAAAGGTGAGAGGCCGGTTCACCGCTTTCAACCGCAGAGCATCCTGAGTACGATCAAGCTGTGCGGTGATCGCCTCCAGAAAATCTTCGATTGGGGCCGATGCCGTCATTCGAAGAACGCCTTGCGGATTGCCGTGAATTGAATACGGTGAATAGGCGTCACGAACCCGGTCTGCCACCGTGAAGTTGGCGGAGAAGCCAATGCCCTGAGCTTGCCCTGGTGATTTTCAAGCCGCAGTTCCATGGGCAAGGTGAGTGTGGCATCAACCACCGATGGCCCACCTGCCATCGGTTCACTTTCAAAAGCGGTGATCAGCTCAGCCAAAGCCTCATGCAGTTCGGGAAGGCTCATGACGGCTCCTCGGAACTCTTTACCGACCAGCTGCCGGGCGCAGACAGGGATTGGGTTGCAGGACTATCAGGATGCTCTTGCTGGGCGGCACCCTCACCGTTATCCGTGTTTGCATTGGCCGCTTCAACGGCTTTCTGTAGCGGCATCGGGCGGGCAGAGTTGTTGATCAGCTGAATCGCCGCACTGTCGGCAAAACGTTCAAGCGGAAAGTAGTCTGACTTGAATTTGATGCGCACCTCTCCCGTCAATTCGGCACGCAGGTTGATATCGGACTGGGTATTGACATTGGTGGTGGTCACCACAATGCCTGAGGCACCAAAGGGATTTCGACCCAGGGTGCCTGACATTCCCCAGTTGGTTGTCTTCGAATCATCGAAGGTAACCGCCGTGGTCTCCGAAGCGTCCACCGTAAAAATCAGCTTGGCGTTGATCTCACCTTCATCAACAACGATACGGTTAATCCCCATCATCACCATCGTGGCCAGTGACTGATGTCGGGTCTCGGCCAAGGTTCTTCTGACGTTGGGAATGACAGTCTCATTGACCGCCTGCTCATCAAGGTCACCCGCATCGGTAAATCCAAGATCCTGCAAAAAACCGGGTAGCGGAGGAGGCGTTCTCTGCCCTGGCTGGGGTGGTGGCGGTGGCTGGATGGTGAGCTTAGGGCCATTGCTGGTCACTTCGCGCCCAAAGAGATCGGCATGATTATCGGCCAGATAGTCTTTCGCCATGTCATCGGTGATGTGTTCATCCATGAACTGGTCAACGGTTTTTGCCACCGAGGCCAACAACTGACTATAGGCCTCCATCTGCTGGATGGAGCTATCGACAATTGCCTGAAAGGTGCCCTGCACCAGTGAAGCGACAAAACTGGGAAAATCGATGGAATCCAGAGCGTGCTTGGCCGCCGAACCGGCTCTACGTATCACATCGCCCTGTTTTTGGGTATCACCCGCCGGCTGTGCTGCCGGTGGATCCGCAAACGGATTGGCAAAATAGCCATGGCTCGGATTCTGCTCAAGATAACCAAATATCTTGCTCGCCTGTTGGTGCATCTCCTGTTGGCGATCAAGGGGTAGATTCTGAAAAGCCGGGCTCATGCTCAGCATTCTGGCCAGATCAGCAGCGCTACGGGGCATGGGTGTATTCATCATGGACATAGGCTCACTGCATTACCGGTGGCGCCTCGGAGAACGGGGCATCATTCAGATTGGGGTTTTGCCGAATTTCGCTGACCAAACCCGGCAATTCAGATTGAGTCGCGGCTTGAACGATCTGATCCAGCATCATCTCAGTAGAAATCAGCGCCAAACTGTCACCGCTTTTGCGTCTCACTGCCGCTACCAATGCAGCATGGGTCAACGGCCCAAATTGCCCAGATGGTTCTTCGACCCCTTCAGCCGTTTGAAAATCGGCCAGAGTTGCCTGGTTGGGATCGACAGCCACCTGTTGCAAAGCGGCATGGCGCAATGCATCGGTGTTGATCGGACCTGCGGCTGCAATAACAAACGCTCTGGCTCGCTCTACCCCCAGTTGAATTGCTCGTTCCGAGAGAATGGCCAGGCCTCGTTCCGTTGCCAGGCCAAGGTTTCGCGCAAATGGCAGAAGCGGAAGCAGGTAACTCTCTGCAACCAGTCGGAATTGCATATCCTGAAACGGTGTGTGTTGAGCTGCAGCTTTAAAGCGTTGAATCCACGCCGGATCCCACAAGGGTCTGCCACCGACGGACTGAAGCCGGGGCTGTTCATGGTCGGCTATTCCAGGCGTGCCATCGGGAGCATTCGTGACCCGTAACAAGGCTTCAGGATCGGCTTCTGGAAAGGCGCTATCCGGACCAAATATCTGAGCAAAACTTTCCCTGTCCCGTTCTTGAAAGAGTTGCAGCAATCGTCCCAACTGGCCACTGACTTGGGTAAACCGGCCAATACCATAACGTAACCCCTGGCCGTCCAGATTCGGTTGGGTACGCCCAAAAGGAGCAACACCTCCACTGCGGGTTGTGGCCAAAAAGATGATATGACGCATGACCGGCGGCTCGAGTGGCTGGGATTCGGGCGTTGATGGAAGCTCTACAGAGGGTGAATCGGCTGACAGCGGTGGCCTTGCTTCTTCAAAGACGGGTGAAATGACCGATGACGTTGGCTGATCGCCTTTTTCTTCCAATGGCAGAAGATCAAGATCCTCGAAAGAACTGCTCTTGAGATCGCTCGACACTCGCTGGCTGGTATGAGGAGCATAATCGTTATCTCGATAAGCAGGGCTCTGCGGTGACGACGGAAAAGCATTAAAGGGTGATGCCCTGTCCACATCATGATAGCCACTGCTGATTGCCGAAGGCGTCTGATAGACGTCGGAAGACAAAGCCATCTGGGCCGCAATCTCGCGTATTCTTTGGCGCGCGACAACTTGATCAAAATTGGCCTGCATCCGGGCCTCCTGCGTCTCTGATCATCTCAGCCAAAACATTTGACGCCTCATCGAGATGGATGAAGTAACGTCGATCAACCTCTTGCTTTTCACTACCCACTGGGTAGATCAGTTCGATCCAGCCTCGCCATGCAGAAGCGGCATCGACATCCCTGCCCCGTTCGCAACGAAATGTGACCACAAAACGAAAGGTATCTGACACCTAGGCACCTGTTTCACCCTGATTGTTTTCGTTAAAACAGGACCCTGAATCGAAATGCCACTCATGCTGACGACCACTTGGCACCTTCGTCTGGCTTTATCAAGAGCCTGTTGGAGAGAGAGTATTGCCCCTGACTCTTTCAACAACCTCGCATGACTCTCACAAGAGTCTCACAAGGCAAAAAAACCTTTTTCTACCTCCAACGCGGGTAATGGCGTGACATAGAGAAAGCGAAAGCAAGCAGTACTTGCCTCCGTAAAGAGTTGAGATAGAGAGAGGTAATAGCGTCTACTGAAAATCAACCCACAGAAGGGGGAAATCCAGTGATTTTATGGAGGCATAAACGAACTTAGAATATTACTCGGTGGTCTAGACCTCACCACGCCGCAACTTGCCATCCACATTCTCGATAAAACGCCGTGCGGTATTCAGATTACCCAATGCCATCGCCAGCTGGTCGGTCAGTGGACGCTGCAAATCAGCATGGTTCGTTGTCCCGGCAGAAGAAAAATGTTGCATCGGTTCAGCTCTTCCCTCCTCCAGAATCTGTTGGCCCGGTACACTGAGAAGCCCACGATACATCCGTTGCGTCTCTTCTGCAGGTTCAATCCCCAGCTCCTTATGCAGCAAGGTTTCACAGAGACCATATTGGCGAATAGCCGCACCGCGATTACCCATTAAAAACTGACACTGCATCGCAGCCCGATGACCATGTTCCAGCAAAGGATCGGCTTCAACCAAACGTTCCGCCCAAAAAAGTGCGCGCGGCCACGCATTGTTCTCCAGCTCATAACTCAGGAGAAGATCAAGACAGGCGGAATATTTGGCTCGCAGCTTTTCGCGCAGAATCAGACACCATTCACAATCCAATCCTGGCAAAAAATCGTCCATATAGAGAGAGAGTGCATTTTTCAGCTCAAAAGCAACATCACTGGTCAGACCGCTCAAACCCAGCTTTAAGGCCTGATCGGCCATTCGGTCAAATTGGGTAACGTCGAGGAAAAGGGGCGCATCATCACGAAATCCGAGACTATTGCGATCGGCATAGAAATAGTGCCCGCTATCGAGGCCTGCATCGGTAAATAGCTGACGCACCCGCCAAAGATCGGTGGAAAGGGCCTTGCGGGATTGGGCATTCGAAACCTCATCACGCAACACCGAAGCAACGCGTTCGCGAGAGAGTCGGCTACCGGCTGATAACGCCGTATACGCCATGAGTTCTAATGACTTTTGCGTTGGAAAACGCAACTCGGGGCCTCGTTCAAAATAGACGCGCGGTTCCCCAAAGAGATATATCTTTAATGATTCCATGTCATTCAATCACTCCATGAATAACCCTCAACCAAATTGATACGTAGTAAAAAACAGTATCCACTCGTCCCATATTTGAGTCGCTTAGTAAACCACATTTTGTGGTTTTGAAACATTCTGCACCCGGCTCGGCTCAGACTGAGTGTTCAAACTGTCAACCTGTGACTTTCTTCCAGGCCACCTCGTTTCTCAGGTAAAACGGCAGCGCTTTTTCTGCTTTTACGCCAAGGCCCCGTTCGATGTCTCGATGAGCCAGAGGCAGTAGATCCTGTGCCCGACAGTAAAATTCCGCATGCCGGGCGCTGACAATCTCCCCCAGGCGCTGCCCCAGGACCTCTCCGTAGTTGTCCCAACCATCACCCAATCCATGCCAGCCCTCCCCTTCGGGACACTTCACCCGTTCTGGCGCCACGACGCCATCGGGAATACAGGGGACAACCAAACCGTTTTCATTCACCTCGTAAGCCCCCCAATAGACCTCACCCATGCGGGCATCGAAAGCGGGCAACAGCCGGGTTGCACCCGTTTCGGCATAGCCCCGCTGAGCCAATGCAGCCAGAGTGGAGATGGGTGCCAGGGGCAGATCAGCGCCAAAAGCCAGCCCCTGGGCTATACCAGCGGCAATGCGCAGGCCGGTGAAGGAGCCAGGCCCAGCGCCAAAAGCCAGGCCATCCAACTGATTCAGGGCAAAACCCGTCTCACTCAATAGCGCTTCGACCATGGGCAAGATCAACTGGGTATGACGACGGGGCGCCAACTCGCAGTGCTGCCAGAGGCGGTCATCATCACTCAGGGCAACAGAACAGTGGTTGGCTGAGGTATCCAGTGCCAGCAGTTTCATCCGGTCTCTCTCAGGGTATCCAGGTTGGCGAAGAAGGCCTGCACATCGGCCAATACCCGTGTACGGGCAAAGGGGGGCATGCTGTCGAGAAAGATCTGGCCATAGCCGTTGCGTTTCAACAGCCGGGGATCGCAGACTACGAGTACACCTCGATCGTCGGCATCGCGTATCAAACGCCCTGCTCCCTGTTTCAGAGTCAGAGCGGCTTTGGGTAGCTGATGATCGTAAAAGGGGTTTTGCTGACGGCGACGCATTGCCTCCAAGCGGGCCTGCAGGACAGGGTCACCGGGAGATTCAAACGGCAGTTTGTCGATGATGACGCAAGAGAGTGCCTCACCTTTGACATCCACCCCCTCCCAAAAGCTGGCGGTTCCCAGTAAGACACCGTTGCCGGATGTGCGGAATCGGTTCAACAGTTCGACTTTGGGCAGATTGCCCTGAATAAAGAGGGGAAAATCCAGACGCGCTTCCAGCTCTTTGGCTGCCTCTCTCAGAGCACGGTGGCTGGTAAAGAGCAGAAAGGCCCGACCTTGGCTGGCCTCCAGCACGGGCACGGAGACCTCCACCACAGCCTTGGTGTAATCGCGATCCGACGGTTCTGGCAGCCCCCTGGGCACATACCATAGAGCCTGACCACTATAGTCAAAGGGGCTGTCCCAGCAGTGGGCCTGATCCGGGTTAAGCCCCAGTTGGCGTTCGAAATGGGCAAAGTTGTTCCCCACCGCCAGGGTGGCGGAGGTGAAGACCCAGCTGGCCGGGGACCTTTCCATGGCGGTGGAAAAGACCTCGGCGATATCGAGAGGGGTGCGGTTAAAGCGGAAGCCCTGGCTGAAGGTCTCGAACCAGCGAATATCCTCTGCGCCATCGTCAGACTGCCTGAAGATGGCATCCCAATCAGTCAGCAGGGCGGTGGCACGGCTGGCCATCGCGTCAAGGCCCTTGCCGCGCTCGGCCAGGGCTTGAAGGGCCTTTTCCAGTTGGTGCAGGGCCTCCCGCAGACGATCCATTTGCTCCTGGATCAGGGTGTCATCTTCGATCTCGCGCCAGGCCGAACGGCGATTCTCCAGTCCCAGCAGCAGTCGCAGATCCCGTACCTGTTTTTCCAGGACAGCGGTGCGCTGGAGAAATTCGGGCACATCACCCGCCTCGCGCTGGTACTCCAGCTCGGCATCCCGACAGAGTTCGGTCAACTGCCGCCCACTGATCCCCTGCCCAAAAAAGTCACCCGCCACCTCAGGTAGTTGGTGGGCCTCATCGACGATGATGGCATCGGCATCGGGCAGCAGCTCGCCAAAGCCATCCTTTTTCAATGCAAAATCGGCACAGAGGAGATGGTGATTGATGACCACCAGATCAGCCTCTTGGGCGGCCTTGCGGGCCTCTAGCAGATGGCAGCGGGAGAGATGGGGGCACTCCTGGCCCAGGCAATTGTCGTTATGGGAGACGATCAGGGGCAGAATGGGCGCATCCTCCGGCAGCTCGGTCAGTTCAGCCAGGTCACCACTGCGGGTCTTGCTCACCCAGGTATCGACCAGGGAAAGCAGCTGTCTGGCCTCTGGGGTCCGCCCCCTTGGGGACAGCGTGGCCCGTTCCAGACGATAGTGACAGAGATAGTTGGAGCGGCCCTTGAGCAGGGCCGTACGAACAGGAATACCCAAGGCGTCGCGCAATAGGGGCAGATCCCGATGAAACAGCTGATCTTGCAGATTCTTGGTACCGGTGGAGACGATGATTTTGAGCCGGGAGCGCAGCGCCGGAGCCAGATAGGCAAAGGTTTTGCCCGTTCCCGTGCCTGCCTCCACCACCAGAACGCCACCCTCATCCAACAGCAAGGCCACAGCCTGGGCCATCTCAGACTGCTGGGGACGATAGCGAAATCCAGCAATCTGCTGCGCCAGCAGGCCGTCGGGGGCAAAAATCTGTTCGATATCGGTCATGGAGTGCGGTGCTGGGAAAACCGCATTTTAGGGGTTTATGCCTGATTGGCCCAGTAGCCATCCTCCAAGCCATTCTCCCGGGTCCAGCGCAACTGGCCGATCATTTTAAAACGGGCCACAGAGAGAGCGCCGCGTTTGGCCCGGTTGCCGCTGGATTGTTCCATATAATATTGGATATCGTCCCGATTGGCCTCGTAGATTTCAAAGGGCTCGTAGTCTTCATCCATCAGGACCAGAACCACCGAGTCCCACTCCTGATTCATCTTCAATTGGCCGATACGGGCACCACTTTTGGCCTCATCGAAAAGGGTACGACTTTTGATTTGCACGCGATGGCCGTCGTGGGGATCCATGGCATCATGGCCCAGGTTATCGTCTTCAATGGGTTCTAATCTCAGCAAGGTGATGGCGTCGTACTCCGCGATCTCGTTACCGACACCCGGCAAGGGACGGCCTACCGTACGCCGGTAGTCCGCAGCCAGTTTCCGCGCCTGACTGATCAGTTCTTTGGTGGCATATAGACCCACAGACTAGCCCCAATAAGCGTTAATATAAGGTACTCCATGCTTCAGGCCCCATCCAGTGTTCACCCGAAAGTCATTCCCAGATCCTGGATCTCAAATGACAAAAAATGGCATCGGTACAAGCCTAACAGGAATATCGGCTGATCCCCCCCGTTTATTAGGCTAGCAGCCAAAATCTTTCCAGGCCGTCAAGCAGCACATCGCCATCCTGAAACGAGCTCAGCCTGCGTTCCGGCCACCTGCCTGGTTACCCAGTGCCTGACGAACCCGATTGATCAGATCATAGTTGCTTTGCTTAACAGCCACATTTCCCCCAGCCAGGCCATTGGATTTACGCGCCAGACTGGCGGCTTGGGAATACTTCCCCTGTTTAAAACGTATATGAGCAAGCTTATTCCACAGCACGGCATTTCTCGGCTGTACGCGCAGAGCACGCTCCAAGGTCGCAGCAGAACCAGCCAGATTACCTGCCTGTTCCTGACCTTTGGCGGTATTCAGTAATGCCAGTACGGTACCACTGCTGGCCTGACCAGCCGGAGCCATTTCGGTGATTTCCTGTCGCTTGCCCGTGACTGGGGGCACCTCCTGCATAGCCATGGAGCCCCCACCGGAGTAGGTATCCGTATAAGGCCGTCCCTCGCGGAATTCCCCTGCTTGTGTATCGTCTACATACCCATAGGTTTTGACATCGGATGCCTCTTCCTGCATCTGCGCTTCACTGTCCTCTACAGGAGCCGGATCAGAGCGATAAGGCGACATACTACAGGCGGTTAGCCCTAACATCAGAGGAAGAATCAAAAATATCTGTCTCATCAAAGTTCCCAAGGGTTTTTCCATTGTCTCGACTCTCCACCACGGCCAGAAGCGGCCCCATTAGGATCACTGCCAGGAGTACCATCCCAGGAACCAAAGGGATCATCACCACAGCCACCCTCTGCGGGCAGGTAGATGTCGATAAACGGTAACATAGTACCATCACAATCCGGCCCAGCGAGCAGTCCGCTGTTGAGATTGGCTTTGGCCATGACCACATGATCTGGCCGAATCAGCTCCAGGGGTTGAGGATGGATGCTACCCATCACCGAGGCCCAGATCTGTAATGCCCCACTGGCACCACTCAGCCCCGTGGGCTTGTTGTCATCCCGTCCCACCCAGGCCACAGCCACCCGATCACCGGTAAAACCGGCAAACCAGCTATCCCGCAATTCGTTGGTCGTCCCCGTTTTGCCCGCCGCATGAACAGACGCTGGCAGGTATTTTTTTGATGAGGTTGCCGTACCAGCACTCACCACATACTGCATGGCGGTATTGATCAGGTGGACAGAGCTTTCCGGCAAAACCTGGCGCACATCCAGGGGATAACGCTGCAAAGGCTTGCCATCCTGATCCAGGATATCCCGAATGGTACGCAAAGGTGTGCGATAGCCACCAGAGGCATAGGTCTGATACATCTGCACCACTTCAAGTGGCGTCAGAGAGGTTGAGCCCAAAAGCATGGAGGGATAGACCTTGAAATTCCGGGTAATACCCAACTTTTTCATAGTATCGGCAATGGCATAAAGCCCTACATCCATCCCCAGACGTACCGTCGCCTGGTTATAGGATTTGGCCAGAGATTTATACAACGGCACAAAACCATGAGACTGGTGGTCGTAATTGGTAGGTGTCCAGGGCCGTTGGCCCGGAATCTCCAGCTGGTAGGGACCATCATCAATAGGGGTCGCCAGACTATAAAGTTCCGGCACCTGCAACGCGGTCAGATAGATGGCTGGCTTGATCAGTGAACCAATGGGACGAACGGCGTCCAGAGCCCGATTAAAGCCGGCATAATCGGAATGACGTCCACCAACGATGCTCTGCACCTCACCAGTATCCCGAAGCACCACGATGACAGCAGCCTCATAGGTTCCTTTCGGCTTACGCTTTTTCTTCTCAATCTCATCCAAACGGGCGCGGAGATTCTCCTCACTCTGCCGCTGCACCCAAGGGTCCAGAGTGGTATGGATTTTCAGCCCTTCGGAGTTAAGATCCTCTTCCCGATAATCCCGCTTCAGCTGGCGACTGACCAAATCCATAAAAGCAGGAAAGCGCACACCACCACCGCTGCTTTGGCGGTTGACATGGAGCCCAAGAGGACCTGCTTTTGCCCGTTTGGCCACCTCGGGTTTAACCACCCCATATTCCGCCATCAAGTCCAGAATCAGATCACGACGCTCTTTGGTTCGCTCGGGATTGCGCAGTGGATTGTAATAAGAGGGGCCACGAATCAGAGCCACCAGCATGGCCTGGTCCTTGACGGACAGCTCCTGCAGAGGCTGATTAAAGTAAAACCGCGCCGCTAGGCCAAAACCGTGGATGGCACGCTGACCATCCTGCCCCAGATAGATCTCATTGGCATAGGCCTGCAGGATCTCCTCTTTGGGATAACGACTTTCCAAAGCCAGGGCCATCATGGCCTCATTGGCTTTACGTTTAAGGCTGCGCTCAGAGGTCAGGAAAAAATTCTTCACCAACTGCTGGGTCAGGGTACTACCCCCCTGTACCGCACGACCTGCTCTGAGATTGGTCCACATGGCCCGGCTAATCCCCTTGAGGGAAACGCCCTTATGCTCAAAAAACTCACGGTCTTCTGAAGCCAGCAAGCCTCCGATCAGTGGCCGGGGAATATCTTCATAGCGAACCAGCACCCGATCTTCCTTGTGGGCCGGGTAGATGCTGCCAATCTGCATCGACTCCAATCGTATCAACGCCAGATCGGCACCATTCACATCCCTGATACCAGCAACGCCTTGATCGTTAAACGTCAGAGTGATACGACGCGCCTTTTCCGTGCCATCCCAAAAGGTAAAATCGCGGCTGAAGATGGCCAATTCGCCCTTCTCATCGCCTGAATCATAGGTACCCGGAGAGCCTGCATTTTTCACCTCACGGTAGCCCAACTGAGCGACTTCATACAGCACTTGCTCACGTGTGACAGGTGCACCGGGATAAATTTCCAAAGGACGGGCAAAGACATGGGCGGGTACCGCCCAACGTTTACCCTCAAACTTTACCCGAACCACATCCTGATAGTGCAAAAGGGCACCATAAAAGGCGGTACCGCCAATCAGAGCCAACAACATGCCATACATCAACAGACGAACCGCCCAACCCGGCGACAAAAGTTTAATGCGACGCGCCTTACGACGACTCGGCTTACGCTTCTGTGTCTTTGCAGCGGTTTTCTTCGCCGGACTCGGCTTCTTTGGTGTTCGTTCGGTCATAGAGTCTTTTATCCGGGCTGTAGATCACGCAGAGCGCTAGGCATATCGCCCCTTTTTTTGGTCGGATTGGCTTGGGATTTCGGGCGAATATACTGGGCCAACGCCTCTTTGATCTCGGCATAGAGTTCTGTCACCCACGCAGGATCCCTGGGAAGCTTGGCTGGTGTACGAAGGCGGAAATCATAGGGCGCAATGATGACATTGACATGCTTCATCCCCACCGCGGCAGTCAACACATAAAGATCCTGTATCGCAGGATCGCCCACGGCGATGCACCCAATCGAGTACGAGGTGCCATGGATAAAGATATCGCCACCCAGGTTGCCACGATTATCCCGCTGCGCATACTGGTGATCCTGGCGATTGGGGTAGTTGATCCTCATGGAGAGATGATAATTGCTGTTGGGATTGAGCTGAGTCACCTGATAAATCCCTTCGGGAACCTGCCGATCACCCTGACGCAATTTAGGACCGGAATGGCCGCTGGCCCCCAAAATAGGATAATCCACCACATGCACCCAACGACCATCCTTTTTCGCCCAAAGCTCCAGACGACGCTCCTGCTTCAGAGAAACCAGACTGATATCAGAGGGTGGGTAGGCAACGCCCGCCTTGTCAAAGTGGGGTTTAAGACGCTCCTTGGCAATATCCCCATAGCGTTGCAAAACCTGAGAGGTGGTGCGATTACCCCGCCAGATCGGCCAGAGGCGCAACAGCTCTTGTTTGGAAAATTCCCGGGCAACCAGTGTTGATGGCGGAACAGCCAAAGCAAAACACATTAAAAACAAATAAATACGCATTAAATTCATCAAGATTCGGCGTTTATCGCGGCACAGCCATGTGGCAAACCGAAACAACAAAGTGGATATTGTAAATTGAACCCTATCGTTATGACAGAACCTAGCGACTTTGATCACGTCAAAAGGATGTATTTTGTCCTATTTCTATGCGGGGATTAAGATCACTGTGCGAAGGCAGACCGAGAAAGAGTCCGCCTTAAACCCACCCAAACCCACCCGTGAGATCGACATGTGTTACGCCATTTTCGCCCTGCTCATTGCCCTGTTATTTTTCTATAGCGACGCCATCGTGCAGGAGTATGCTCTCAGCATACACCTGCAAAACGATACCTGGATGACTGTCGCTTTGGGCTGGGAAATGATTCAGGTATTGTGGCCACTGCTCTTGCTGGCCACTGTCATTGGCAGTGCCCTGACCTATTTGGTGCCAAGATTACTCAACAGGAACGCGAAGAATAGCCAATAACCACTTGCTTCCAGATCCCAGGCCGTCACAGAAAGCCATCACCTTACATAAAAAAACCCGGATTAACGATCCGGGTTTTTGCATTGGTGCGGATGGCGAGACTTGAACTCGCACGACTTGCGCCACTACCCCCTCAAGATAGCGTGTCTACCAATTCCACCACATCCGCAAATTTCATTACTCAGCCTTGGGTACTTCAGATGAAGTTGTCGGCTTCTCTGGTGCAGCTTCAGCCCCAGCCTTCTCCCCCTGAATCTCAGCGGCTGGCTGCTCCACCTCAGGCGCTGACGCTTCAGGCACAGCGGTTTCTGTTACTGACGCCTCTGTTGTCGGCACCTCCTCCGACGTGGCCGCATCGGGAACAGCCTCCTCAGTAGCTGTCACTTCAGGCGTCCCTTCAGCAGACTTATCCGCCACTGCTGGCTCCAGAGCCTGAATCATAACAGCCCCCTGATCAGGTTCTGATCCTTCAGTTGCCACTGGAGGCATGTCATCAGATTCAGCAGGATTACCATTACCCATCAGGGTAACCGGTGGCATATCGGTTTCCGCAGGCTTCTCCTCTTTTGCAGGTACTGCCTTGGATTCATCCTCCGAGAAGCCAGCCATGATGTCACGACCGCCGTCCTGTTTCATCGCAAAATAGCCAAGGGCAATACTGGTAACAAAAAAGAGGGCTGCCAGAATCGCTGTGGTGCGTGACAGAAAATTGGACGCACCCTGGGCACCAAACACCGTACCCGAGGCCCCACTGCCGAAGGCCGCGCCGGCGTCAGCGCCTTTGCCGTGTTGCATCAGGACCAAGCCAATGATACCCAGCGCGAGAAAAAGATGAACGACAGTTAGGATAATTTGCATGACCAGTCCTGATTAGCCTGCCTGACAGACTGCTAGAAAGTCAGGCGCCTTGAGCGAGGCACCACCCACCAGGCCGCCATCGATATCAGGCTTTGCCATGAGTTCTGCTGCGTTTTTCGGATTCATGCTACCGCCATAAAGGATGCGCACTTTCTGCGCTGCCTCAGCATCCACCGCTGCCATCTGGGCACGGATAAAGGCATGAACCTCTTGCGCCTGTTCCGGGGTAGCGGTTTTACCGGTGCCGATGGCCCAGACGGGCTCATAGGCGACGACCAGCTTTTCGCTCACGCCATATTTGGTCAAATAGGCCGCCATCTGCCGGGCCACAACCTGCTCAGTGATGCCCTGCTCACGCTCTTCCAGGGTTTCACCTACACAAAGAATTGGAATCAGCCCCGCACCCATGGCCTGGTTGGCCTTATCGGCCACCAGCTCATCGGTTTCACTATGGTAGGTACGACGCTCGGAATGACCCACAATCGCATAGGTACAGCCATAATCCAGTAACATCGAAGCCGCAGTTTCACCGGTATAGGCACCGGAATCCTGAACAGAGACATCCTGGCCACCCCAAGTGATGGCACTGCCTTGGAGCTGAGACTGGCAGAGCGGGATGTAGATGGAAGGCGCACAGACGGCCACCTCAGCACTGGCCACCTGGTCCATACCGTCTTTCAGGCCTTGGGTCAGCGCCATAATACTCTCAGCACTACCGTTCATTTTCCAATTTCCTGCTACCAAAGGCTTGCGCATCAATGGATCTCCTAATTCAGTTTCCGATCATCAACCGGGCTTCGGGAAGCCCGCCACTTTAACGGACAATAGCGCCGAAATCAATCAAAAGGGTGTTTGAGCACCAAGGTCTGGACTCTGTCAGGGCCGGTACTGACGATATCGATGGGGGTACCGCTCAACTCCTCGATCTTGTTCAGATAATCCCGTGCCGCCTGGGGCAAGGCGGAGAGATCTCCGGCACCCACAGTGGATTCCTGCCAACCCGGCATCTCAATCCATTGGGGTTCGCACTGTTCAATGCGATCAGCGCCCACTGGCGGCGCATCCAGAATCTGACCGTTCATCTTGTAACCGGTACAGATCTTAAGGATCTTCATACCATCCAGAACATCCAGCTTGGTTATACAGATCCCGGTCACGCTGTTGATATCCAGAGAGCGTTTGAGGGCGACCATATCCAGCCAGCCACAACGGCGTTGGCGCCCGGTGGTGGCACCGAATTCGTGACCTTTGGTACCGAGATGCTCACCATCCGCATCAAACAGTTCGGTCGGAAACGGCCCCGCCCCAACACGAGTGGTGTAGGCCTTGACGATACCCAACACATAATCGATGTGGCCCGGACCGATGCCGGTGCCGCCACAGGCACCACCGGAGGTGGTATTGGATGAGGTGACGTAAGGATAGGTGCCATGATCGATATCCAGCAAGGTACCCTGGGCCCCTTCGAACATGACGTTCTTGCCGTCACGACGATACTGATGCAGGGTGCCGGTCACATCCTCAACCATCGGCTTGATGACCTCAGCCTGAGCCAGCACCTGATCCAGTACCTGCTGAACATCCACAGTCTCGAACTGGAAGAAGTGGGCCAGGGCGTGGTTGTGATAATCCATCACTTCGCGCAGACGTTCTTTGATATGGGCCTCATCGAAGATCTCGCCCAGGCGGATGCCCCGGCGTGAGACCTTATCCTCATAGGCCGGACCGATCCCACGCCCGGTGGTACCGATGGCCTTTTTACCCCGTGCCCTCTCCCGCGCCTGATCCAGGGCAATGTGATAGGGCAGAATCAGCGGACAGGATTCGGAGATACCCAAACGCTCACGAGCCGGCACACCATTGGCCTCCAGCATCTCCAGCTCTTCCAGCATGGCATCGGGGGAGAGGACAACCCCATTACCGATCAGACAGCGCACATGCTCTCGCAAAATACCTGAGGGAATCAGATGCAAAACGGTTTTCTTGCCATCGATCACCAGGGTATGGCCCGCATTATGGCCACCCTGGAAACGGGCCACCGCATGCGCCTTGTCGGTCAGAAGATCGACAATCTTACCCTTGCCTTCGTCACCCCACTGGGTGCCGACCACCACAACATTCTTACCCATGGTATTCGTGCTCTGTTGTTAATGATTGAAAAAATGCTCAGATGGGTGCCAGCGTCCAGCTGCCACCCTGGCGAGTCAGCTGTTGATCACAGCCCATCTCAGCCGCCCCACCCTCTTGTTTGGGCAGGGCTTGAATCACGATCTGCCCCTCGTCCCGGAGGCAGGCGATTTTTTGTCGCAGGGAGGGGTCTTCTGAGGCCGGGGCGAAAATCCGGCTGATTTTGCTCGCCACAGGTCGCTGACTCAGGCGAATGAGGTTGAGTATATCAGCGCTAAAGCCCGTGGCAGGACGCGCCCGGCCAAAGCTCTCGCCCACATGGTCATAGCGACCACCCCGCGCCACCTCGTGTCCCAGACTGGGCACAAAGGCAGCAAAGACAATACCCGTCTGATAGTTGTAGGCACGCAACTCTGCCAGATCATAATGCACCGGCACCCGAGGCAGGCGCTCCTGAATCTGGCTGGCCATCGCCTGCAAGTAAGCCAGGGATTGGCGGACATCGTCCGTCGCTGCCGCCAGAGCGGTTTCTGCCCGACTCAGGGCATCTGGCCCATTGAGTTCGGCCAGGCTCAAAAACATTTCGGCCACGGAATCAGCCAACTCAAATTGGTGCACCAAATCACCAACTTCCGGCATCGATTTCCGCTGCAGAGCATCAAACAGCGCCATCTCCTGGCACTGATCCAATCCGGCCTGGACAGACAGACCACGGAAGATGCCCACATGTCCCAAATCCAGATGCAGGTGACGCAACCCGGCCAAATCCAGCATGGCCATCATCAGACAGAGGACTTCAAGATCACTCTCGACCCCGTGGTGACCAAAGAGCTCAGCGCCGATCTGCAACGGCGTCCGCGACCGGCCCAGCCCTTCGGGCCGGGTTTTGAGCACCGTACCCAGATAGCAGAGACGCGTGGGCGAAGAACGTCGTAGCTGATGGGCATCGATACGCGCCACCTGAGGGGTAATATCGGCCCGCACGCCCATCATGCGGCCCGTCAGTTGATCGGTGATTTTAAAGGTACGCAGATCCAGATCCTTGCCGGTTCCAGTCAACAAGGAATCCAGATACTCGGCAAAGGGTGGGAAAACCAGCTCATAACCCCAACGGCGAAACAGGTCCAGCAAATCGCGGCGCAACTGCTCCAGACGATCGGCTTGGGGCGGCAGCACCTCTTCGATACCTTCGGGTAACAACCAGCGGTTATTATGCATGAAAGGAGGCCTCTCTAGTGAACCCAGTAGAGCATGATCAGGCCGGATAGCATGCTGGCGAGTCCCAGCAAACGCAATGATCTGTCCCGAAACTGACACAGCATAAGCAGCGTCTCACGCATCCGGGCCGGGCTGAGGAAGGGCATCATACCTTCGATGATCATCACCAAAGCCAACGCAACCAGCAGATCATTCCACATCTGAGCGGATCAAGAATGGCCTCAGCGGCCCTGCTTGTCTTTGAGATAGCGGAAGAAATCCGAATTCGGATCCAGCACCATCAGGTTACCACCACCAGAGAAGGACTTCTGATAAGCCTCCAGGCTACGGGAGAAGGCGTAGAAATCCGGATCCTTGCTAAAGGCCTTGGCGTAGATCTCAGCAGCCTTGGAATCCCCCTCACCACGAAGGCGCTCGCCATCACGATAGGCCTCAGCCTTAATCACCACCTCCTGACGATCGGCATCGGCACGGATCTTTTCCGCCGCCTCAGCACCCTGGGCGCGCAGATTGCGGGCCACCCGTTCACGCTCGGCACGCATACGGTTGTAGACCGATTCGCTGACCTCAGGTGGCAGATCGATTTTCTTCACCCGCACATCCACCACTTCGACACCGATTTCAGAGGCCTTTTCGTTGGCATCCTTGCGCAGCAACTCCATAATCTGCACACGATCGCCGGCAATGACCTCCTGCACGGAACGCTTACCAAACTCATCGCGCAGACTGGTATTGATACGATCAGACAACAGGGTCGAGGTCACAAAGAGATCACCACCGGTAGAACGGTAGTATTTAGCCCCATCACGGATGCGAAACTTGACATAGGAATCGACAATCACATCCTTCTTCTCCAGCGTCAGGAAACGCTGAGGACGGGAATCGAGGGTCTGGATCCGGCGATCAAACTTTACAATGGAGTTCCAAAAGGGAACCCTGAAATGGAGGCCGGGCCGATAATTATCTTCAACGATTTTCCCCACCTGTAACTTGAGGGCCATCTCCCACTGATAGACCACAAAGGTAAAACCATAGGCCACCAGACCGAACAGACCAACCAACAGAGGCAAAGCCGCTTTGAATTTACTCATTATCTGGCCCTCCGCTCACGACCACGATTCACCTCTCTCCGCAGGGTCTCCTGAGTAGCCTGACGCACCTTGGGTATCACTTGGTTAACCACCGAGCCCTGGCTGGCCGGCATCCCAGAACCGATGAGGCGATCCAACGGCAGATAGGTGAGATTGTTACCACCCTTGGCATCCATCAACACCTTGCCAGTATTGGCCATGAAGCCTTCGATCGCCTCTAAATAGAGACGTTCACGGGTCACTTCCGGGGCCTTGAGATATTCATTCAGCACCGACTCAAAACGGGCCGCCTCACCCTCTGCCTCAGCAACGCGTCGATCCCGATAGGCTTGGGCGACGGCAATCTGACGGGCCGCAGCACCACGGGCCTTGGGCACCACCTCGTTACGATAGGCCTCGGCCTCGTTTTCCAGCCGCTCCTTATCCTCACGTGCCTTGATGGCGTCATCAAAGGCCGCTTTCACCTCTTCCGGTGGCTTGGCGGGCTGCATATTGACACTGGTGACGATGAGGCCGGTATGGTAATCACTGAGCAGCTGCTGGATACCCCCGCGAATCTTATCCGCGACATCACCACGCCCCTCGGTGAGGATGTAATCCAGCTTGTTCTTGCCGATCACTTCACGCACCGCCGTCTCGGTGGCATCCTGCAGAGTCTTGTCCGGGGTGCTGTCCTGGAACAGAAAATCCTTCGGATCTTTGATGCGCGATTGTACGGTCAACTCCACATCGATGATGTTCTCATCGGTGGTCAGCATCTGCGCCTTATGGCGATGGGAGCGAATCTGATCGACATTAACTTTTTTTACCTCATCGACTGGCCAGGGAACCCGCCAATTGAGGCCCGGCTCAGTCACCTTGCTAAAAGCACCAAGTCGCAATACCACACCTCGTTCAGCTGGCTGAACCGTATAAAAACCACTGACCAACCAAAGCCCCAACGCCACAATCGCCAACAGCGTCCAAACGGTACCACTCACCTCTGGCCCACCGCCAGAGTCGCCGCTGTCGCCACCCTTGCCACCGAAAAGGCCACCCAGCTTTTTCTGCAGATCCTTGACCACATCATCCAGGTCAGGCGGGCCATCACCACGATTGCCCCAAGGATCTTTATCTTTACCCGGTTCATTCCAGGCCATAATTCAACTCCAACAATATCTGAACGGCAATACCAACGGGCATCACCACCCGTACCATCTCAAGAATTGCGCATTCTAACGGCTCTGCACAATAAAGGCGACCCACAAGGAAGTGGGATGTGCTGGAAACGCACGACTGCATGGATGCCGGAGGTAGAGCAACGCAGGAGCAGTTGCCGAGGATACACGCAGGGACGTAGGAAGTGATGCCAAAGTGCAGGGAGTCAGGCATAACACCATGACCAAAGAGTTACAGATCGATATGGACAAGTGAATCGAGACTACAAAATGGGCAAATCTATCGGAGCAACTGTTGTTGCAGCATCAAACCGGTGAAACAAATATAACTGCCTATCCACCAATACTGGCATAGGAATCCATTGGTTTCTCACACCAACCTGCCCATCCACCTCCTTGTTGAATAAAAGCTGAGATTTCATCAGCCGACATGGGTTTGGCCAGGAGATAACCTTGCATCTCATCGCAGCCATACCCCAGGAGAAAGTCTAGCTGGGCATAATTCTCCACGCCCTCGGCAATCACCTTCAGCCCCAAGCTGTGCGACATAGCAATAATGGTCTTCGCGATGGCCTCATCACTGCGTCGGCCCGGAATATCAACCAGAAAAGAGCGATCAATCTTCAGGTAATCCAGCGGAAAACGCTTCAGATAGGCCAATGAGGAGTAACCGGTACCAAAATCATCAATGGCCAACCCTACCCCCAACTCCTTAAAGGCATAAAGAATATCCAGCATCCTTTTGGTGTTACTCATCAACATGCTTTCCGTCAGCTCCAGCTCCAACAATTTGGCTGGCAGCCCTGTTCGTGACAAGGCCTGATCCACCACCTTGACCACATCCTCATCAAAGAATTGGCGCCCGGATAGGTTGACGGCGACCTTCAGATCCCTACCAAATTGCCGATGCCACTTCACACCCTGTTCACAGGCCTGATTCAACACCCATTCGCCAATTGGCACGATGTGCCCGCGCTGTTCGGCAACAGGAATAAACTCACCTGGTGGAACTGTCCCCAACTCCCCGGAATGCCATCTGATCAGTGCCTCCGCCCCGGAAATGCTACCGTCGGCCAACCTGGCCTGTGGCTGATAATGGAGCTCGAACTCCCCCTCATCCAGGGCACGATGCAGACAGTTACCAATCTGAATGCGGCGGCGTATCACCCGATTCATATCTGAGGTAAAAAACTTGATACTGCCATCGCCCTCCTGTTTGGCGCAGCGCAAGGCAACAGCTGCTCCGTGCAACATGGCATCAGCATCATCACCATCCGATGGATAAAGGGAGATGCCGATACAGTTTGAAACGACAATTTCATGACCATCGAGAAAATAGGGATCGTCAAGCGCCAAAGCCAATTGCACGGCCAGTTGCTCAACCTTACCGACATCAGCATACCCACCACTGACAACAGCAAATTCATTGCCACCTACCCGTCCGATGGCAATGGAATCATCCACCTCCCTCGCCAACCTGACTGCAGCACTTTTGAGCAACTCGTCTCCCACATCGTGACCAAAGGCGTCATTCACATCCTTAAAACCGCCAATGTCCACCAGGATCAGAGAGATCAATTGCCCCGATTCTTTTGTATTTTCAATCACCTCTTGTAATTGTTCTCGAACCTGCACACGATTAAGCAACGATGTGAGTGGATCGCGGGTCGACTGGAATTCCAGTTGGGCCTGATACTGTTTAAACTCGGTAACATCTTGCAATATCACAAAGGCTTTTCGCAGCCCACTCACAGGGCACGGAAATATTCGTGCATTGCACAGCACATGTACTCTTCGCCCCAAATATCCCACGGCAATCAATACCGTGTTCGAATCCACTGCTGCCAAAAAGAGGCTCCTCACGTAGTGCTCTGCCTCATCACCCCGCAGAAAATGGTGAGAGAATAGCGAATCAACAAGCTGGCCTCTTGGGCTACCAATCAGCTCTTCTACAGAGGAGTTGGCATCCGTAATAACACCATCTTCACCAACAATCAGTACCGCGCCGGGGTTGGCATCAAGCAGCTCATCGGGAAAGCTTTTCGCCACACTGCCCATTCCACCAGTATCAATCTGTTTCATGCTTACTCACCACTTGGCACTTCGTCAGAGACTCAGTGGATTCTGACCTTAACAATGGTTGCCGCAATCCCGCCAGGGGGAATGCTCTGTTCAACAGCACCCAGCTTTAGCGCCCCCTTGGACATGCCATAGACCACACAACGCTCCTCATCCTGCGCAACGGTACAGGCACCAGCATGACGCATCGCCATAACGACCATCCAATTGCGATCCGACAACTTCACGACCTCGACGGGCGACATAAAAGACACATGCCACCGATACGCGTATTCTGATCACCAACATGCAGTTCACCGGGCTGCAGATAGATATCTTGTACGTAACTTGATCGATTCATCGTGTCGTGTCATTTGATGGATAACAGGCCCATTTATGCCTAGCGATAGCATGACCAATAATAAGGTTTTAGGACTAGAGGACGATTCTGGTCTTTGGGTAGGACTAACGGTAATAACACAATCATTCCTGTAGGAAATGCCTGAATATCCCGTTCAACTTTTGAGAGTACCTGTCAGCAAGGAAAAGGCGCTAAGGAATGGACTCAACGATATTGGTAGATAGAAGCCTGAATTCGACCTGGACGCACAGCCTCTTGTTCACCACAAAGGCCCGCTATCCCCTTAAGGCAGTATCGTTTCAGGTAGGTATGAGAAATATCTTTAGGTTCTGCTCATCGGGTACATACCGGTACGCGCTTGTTTGCTGATATCGGAACTGGCGATCTCCCAGAATGCATCACCCAGAATATCTGGCCAACAGCATGTTGCTACTCAACGCTGTCCTCCTCCCAATTGAAAAATGGAAGTAACTGTGAAAATCCTCAATTTGCTGGAGACATGCTGATCCCGGCAATACGAAAAATCATCTCCTGAAACAAGGAAAATTTTTTGTCAGACAACAGGCCGGCTGACTTTGTCATTTATTTCACCTTGAAATGACCAACCAGCGCCTGCAATTCCGTTGCGAGCTTGCTCAACGCCTCGCTTGCTCCTGCCGTCTGTTGTGCGCCGAGGGCGGTAATGTCCGCCGACTCGCTGATACGCGAGATATTGCCATTGATCTCATCGGCCACCGCGCTCTGTTCTTCCGCAGCAGTGGCGATGTGCATATTCATATCGCTGATAGTGGCAACCGAAGCGGTAATGGTTTCCAGAGAGGCTCCCGCTTTGGTAGCCTGTTCGACACCGGCCTGTGCCCGTGACTGCCCGGACTCCATAACATCAACAGCCTCCTTGGCACCGATTTGCAAACGCTCAATCATCACCTGAATATCCTGGGTTGCCGTCTGGGTACGTTGGGCCAATGTCCGGACCTCATCAGCAACGACAGCAAAGCCACGCCCCTGGTCACCGGCACGGGCCGCCTCGATGGCGGCGTTCAATGCCAGCAGGTTCGTCTGTTCGGCGATGCCGCGAATGACATCAAGCACCGAACCGATCTCCTCACTCTCCTTTTCCAGATGGTGGATAACCCCAGATGCCCTCTCCACCTCAGAGGCGAGGCCATCCATGGCACGCAGGGTCTCCTGCATAACCGCTTTTCCATCGCGTGCCTCTTCATCGGCCTGCCGGGCCGAATCCGCTGCCGATGAGGCGTGATTGGCCACCTCTTGAACCGTGGCCGTCATCTCATTCATTGCAGTGGCAACTTGATCTGTTTCGGATTGTTGTTGCACAACCCCTTTGCTGGTCTCCGCCGTAATGGACGACAGCTCCTCGGCAGAGGAGCCCAATTGTTCCACAGAACAGGTTATCTGCAATACCATCTCCTGAACTTTGGCTGCGAACTGGTTGAAGGCTGCCGACAGGTCGGCAATTTCATTACGACCATGCGCACTCAGTCGCTTGGTCAGATCGCCCTCGCCAAGAGCAATATCATTCATGGCATCCACCGCCTGCCTCATTGGCCTGCTGATACCACGGCCAATGAGCAAAGCAATCACAAAGCCGACCAACAACGCTACGCCAGTGATCAACAGTGTGATGTTGCGGGCCTCTTCAATAGAGGTAACATAGCCCGAGCGATCTACCACAATCTCCATGACACCGACAGCATGGCCACTAAAGTCATGGACCGATTTTGCATAGATGGCAAATTGTCCGGACTGGTTACTGACCCGGCTAACCACACCCTCTCCATCCAGGGCAGATTTCAACGAGGCTTCATCCGAAAGAGAACCATCTTTCAGTGTGCTGGCAAAAGTCTTAAAACCAGAATCAGATGGCAGATAGATACCGATATCAACGCCATATTCCTTTTTAAAATGATCAAAAAAAGGCTGACCAAAGGACATGCCAAACTCTACTGAGCCCACATGTTTCCCCTGATAGCTGACCGGTGAGATACCACGAATCCCCAGGCCAGCAACCCCTCGCTCCAGTCCCTGTATGGGCTGCTGTTTGCTATTGGTTTCGATAACCGTGCTACGAAATGGGCTCAGGTCATCCCCAAATTTTTCGGGTTTATGCAGGCGTAAAAATGAGGTGGCCGGCGGAAGATGGTACTGAAACTGGCGAACGGCATAGCGCTCTTTCATATAGGAAAAGGCGGGAACCAGCTGTTCGGTAAGCAAGGCACGATTCTTCTCGAAAAAACCTTTTTGCAAAGCCTCGATGTGGGCAACCAGTCCACTCAAGGCCTCACCAGTGCGCGCCTCTGAAGTGATTTCCGCCTCTGCACAGATTGCCAGCTGATGGAGTTCTCGTACCTCAGCAGCCTGAATCACTGCAGTAAGTTTATTGATAACAACCGGAACGATCATCGCACCAGTCAGCAATAGAACAATACCGAATCCGAGCAGGATCCGTCTGCCAATCGACAGATTATTCAGCAGGTTACCCAACATAATTTCCTCTATGCACCTTTAAATTATTGGTTTACTTGGAGCCCATATACGGATTGTGCTCTTTGATCTTCTGCTGTTTTTCCAGAGCAGCATCGAGCACCGCCTTTTGCACCATCTGTTCGCCGACCAACATCTCACCAACCCGTATCTCTTCTTCCGGCAATTCTTGGATCAGATCAATATAGAGCTGGATGTGAGGGATGCGGAATGCTGATCTGGCAATTGTCACCAACGAACGCCTGAGGTATCGAGTTCGCTAACCGCAGAAAGATCCACTTTCACTGCATTTGCCTCGGCCATGCCCTCATGCAGTTGCTGCCATGACGCCAGGGCGGTATAGATATTGAGCCCTCCCGCTACTGTCATACAGCAGCTGTCACCACTGCGTTTCACGGTTATCCCCATATTGCCCTCCAACCCAACAGACTGGCGTATCAAGCAGCGACCAGCTTTGACACGGCGCTCAACATCTGGGTAGGTTGAAAGGGTTTGACGACCCAGGCCTTGGCGCCCGCCGCCTGTCCCTCCTGCTTCCTGGCGTCACCGGCCTCAGTGGTCAACATGATGACTGGCGTGAACTTATAGGCTGACAACTGTTTGGCGGCCTTCACGAACGATATGCCATCCATGTTCGGCATATTGACGTCACTGATGATCAGATGGATCTTTGCGCCATTCAGTTTGGAGAGCGCATCCTTGCCATCACAGGCCTCGATCACATCGTAACCGGCTCCCTTGAGCGCGATACTCACCACCTGACGCAATGACGCTGAGTCATCGACAACCATGATTGTTTTAGCCATCATCTTCCCCTACTAAGCAAGGTAGTCAACGAGGATACTTCATGCTTAGTACGGCCACGCAAGACCTCTATAGTGTTGAGCCCAGATGGGTAAGACACCAGAACACCTTTACATTGGATAAAGACAGTACACCTCCCGGTTTCACAGACACCAGCATGGACCATACCCCTGGATTCCTGCTATTGGACGATCCTGAATATTTGGTCAGAAAAAGAGAAAAATGCTTACCACCACGGTCAGAAAATTCTGACTACCCAAATAACCGTCTGAAATCGCTCCGACACACAATGTCACCATAACCACCCTCTTAAACAGAGGCATGAAATAACAAAATAACAAGTCAATTCACACTCTTATGAAAAACCCTTTCGCACCCCTGTCACCATATATTTGAAAATGAGTGATATCAAACAGGTGCGACGCCAAGGCATAAGATGAACAGCAACTCAGAATAATCCTAATCCAGCTCTCACTATCCTACCCAGTTATCAGAATCGTCCAATGGTATTGGCCAGGAAAAAATCACAATAATGAACCATCCAGAATTGAATACCTAACAACGCCCATAACCTCCTGGACAGCAACATGTTGTATCGCCAAACCCTATCTAGGACTTGACCTTGTTCTCTTTTCCATGCCTGATACTTGTTGCGCTCTGTAGTGGCACAGTATTCTGGTACCGCCTTAAAAGTCAGCGCCTACAAAGACAACTGTCAAATTTTTCCAACAAGATCGAAAGTCTCAGCCTGCAACTGAGAGAACCAGCCAACAAAGCACCTGAAAAACGGGTTACCGACGGTTCTACGCCAACCGATCCCGACGGCTATGCGGTGAAAATCCTTGAAGCCACGCAGAGCAAAAGCATTGACGCCGACATCGCCGAGATTCGAAAGGCCGAAGCGCAGATGTCGCGTTATTTCGCCAACATGCCAGGTTTCGCTCACACCCTGCACATCTCTGCCAGCGGCCACCAGGGCTTCACGTTCGCCGGCCCCGGCATCGAAGATATGTATGGGCTGCATCCCGAAGAGGTACGCCACGATGCCACCCCCATGTTTGACCGGATTCATCCCGACGACCGCCCCCTTATTGAAGAGGCATTGGCCAAGGCCGTAGAGAATTCCCAACCGTTCCAGCTTGAATTCCGCGTACGCAAACCTGGTAGCCCTGAACGTTGGATCGAGTGCCGCACCATGCCTGAGCCACAGAGCAACGGAGAGACACTCTGTCACGGTGTCTCCCTTGACATCACCGAACGCAAAGAGGCCGAGCACAAACTCAAGGAGACCCTGGAGTTGATAGGAGGCGTGATCAGCGCCATCCCTGACCTGCTGTTTGAGGTGGATGCAGAGGGTCGGTATCTGAATATCTGGACCCATACGCCAGAACTGTTGGCTGCCCAGCGGGAAGATCTGCTGGGACGAACGCTGCAGGAGGTGATGTCGCCAGAAAGTGCAGCGACAGGAATGGAGGCATTGCGGGAAGCTGAGGTTAACGAACTCAGTTTCGGTAAAGTGATCCGCCTCGACCTACCGCAGGGAGAGCGCTGGTTCGAGCTGTCGGTTTCCAAAAAGCCCTGTACGGAGGAAACTGCCCCTCGTTTCCTGGTGTTGTCTCGCGACGTGACCGGGCGCAAGAGCATGGAAGCTGCGCTGGCCGAACGCGAACAGGAGTTCCGCAGTCTGGCCGAAAGTTCACCGGATGCCATTATCCGCTATGATCTGGAACACCGGATCGTCTATCTCAACCGTAGGCTGCTCGATGTACTGAATCTGGGCAGTACCGATGAAGTGATCGGTCGTACGCCCATGGAAATATGGCCTGATGGCCGCTTTGCGGCCATCGACGAGGCGGCTGCGCAGGCCATTGCCAATGGCGTGCCTCAGAAAATCGAACTGATCTCAAAAGATGACGAGAAAGAGACCAGGGTTGACCAGATCGTCATACTCCCGGAACGTGACGTCAATGGAGAGATCATCGGCACCCTCGCCTTTGGTCGCAATGTCACCTCAATTCGCGAGGCAGAACGCCAACTACGCCATTTCATCGCCAATTTCCCCGGCGTGGCCTTCACCCTGCGCCAAACCTCCGACGGCCGACTCTGCTTTCCATTTATCAGCGCCACTGTTGAAGAGTATTGCGGTGTTACTCCAGAGGAAGCTATGGCTGACTTTTCGGCACTCTATGATCAGATTCATCCTGATGACCGACAACTCGTCTCGGCAACCATTGCCAAAGCAGCACGCACACTGGACATAACCCGACTCGAGTGCCGGATCTGCCCACCAGATCTGCCAGAACGCTGGATCGACCTGCAATCCGCTCCCGAGCGCCAAACGAACGGTTCCCTGCTCTGGTACGGCATTATGCTGGATATTACTGAACGCAAAGCGATGGAGTCCGCACGTGAAAAGGCACTCATAGAGGCCATGCGCCTGGTACGAACCCGAGAGGCATTCATGTCGCAAGTAAGCCACGAACTGCGCACGCCACTCAACGGCATTCTCGGCTATACCCAGCTTTTACAAAAAAGCGCGAATCTGAATGACCAGCAACACGCCGAATTAAAGGTAATCGAGCAGAGTGGCGAACATCTGTTATCCCTCATCAATGACATCCTCGACCACTCCAAGCTGGAAGCCGACAGGCTGGAGCTGGAACTCAATGATATTCCTCTTGCCGCCTTCCTGGAGAAACTTATTGCTATGGTAAGGCCCAAGCTCGAGGAGAAGCATCTGGCCTTCTTTTTCGAAACCATCACTGCACTGCCGGCAACCATACGTAGCGATGAAAAACGGCTGCGCCAGATACTGCTCAACCTGTTGGGAAACGCGGCGAAATTCACCCAAAAGGGCACAGTGAGCCTGCTGGTCGAGGTTCCGACAAACAGACGCCTGCGCTTCCATATACGCGACACCGGTATCGGTATCGACCATGAGAATCTCCAGCGCATCTTTCAGCCTTTTGAGCAGTCGGGGAGAAGCGGCCATGCCGAAGGGACCGGACTCGGCCTGGCCATCAGCCTTAAGCTGGCGCATCTGATGAATGGTGATATTTCGGTAGAGAGCAAGCTGAACAAAGGCAGCACATTTATCTTCGAAATGGATATGGTGACCGCGTCTACTGAGCAGATGGAGACTAACATGATCTCCGCTCTTCGCACAGACGAAACCGCCCCCCCAAGGGTGCCTGTTACAGCCCCGCCCCGTACTGAGCTAAATATCCTGCTCGACCTGGCACAACGCGGCAATATGCGCAAAATCATCCGGCAGGCCAATTACCTGAAGGAGCTGAATGCAGAGTATGCACCGTTTTCTGACGAACTGAAGCAGATGGCCGAAACCTACCAGTCCAGAGCCATTCTGGACTTTATCAACAACTATTTTGAGGTGAATTGATCATGCACAACGACGCCACCTCCCACTTGCAAGGCAGCACCCTGCTCATGATAGACGACTCACCGGTTAATCTGGCTGTTGTGATCAAAAGCCTTGAAGATTCCGGTGCTGAATTATTGGTGGCAGTCGGTGGTGAAGAAGCGCTGCAACGTGCCGAGATGACAAAACCTGACCTGATTTTGCTTGACGTTATGATGCCAGACATCGATGGTTTCGAGGTCTGTCGCAAACTCAAGGAAAACCCGGCCACATCCCATATACCAGTCATCTTCATGACCTCCCTCAGCACCGTTAGTGACAAGGTGACCGGTTTTGAGGCTGGTGGCGTCGACTACCTCACCAAACCGTTGCAACTGGATGAGGTCCGGGCACGAATCAACGTACACCTCAAGCTCAAAAGTCTGCAACAGCGTCTATACGACAAGAACGTTCGCCTCGAACAGGAAATCTCTGAACGTACGCGCCTGGAGGCAGAGCTACAGCAACGGGCGAAGTTTCAGCAAGGACTGTTAGACGCCGTGTGCGACGTGGGAATGCAGCTGATGGTGGTCGAAGGGGGGCGGATCATCCATGTAGCCAATCGCAAGCTGGCCAACGAGTTTGGCTATACCGATGAGATGCTGGCGGATCATCCCCCCTTTGCCGAGATCATTCATCCCGATGATCGTGCCCGCACACTGGAGCATTACCGACGCAAACTGGCCGGTGAGGAGGTAGCGGCCAGCTACGAACTGGGGCTGGTCAGTCGTGATGGTCAGCGAAGCGAATATGAATTTTCCATCGCGGTACTTCAGAACAGTGATCCGCCACGTCTGGTCACCGTGGGCAAAGACATTTCCTTACGTATCCGCATGAAAGAGGAGCTGTTCAAACGCGAAGAGGCATTCCGTGCCATAGCGGAAAACACCCCTGATACGATTGCCCGTTATGATCGTAACGGCCATCGCATCTATGCCAACCCGGCGCTAAAGCGCCTACTGGGCGGTGGTAAACGTGAGGTACTGAATGTCACGCCCGGGGCATTACAGGAAAACAGTCTCTCATCACAGGGATATGAACGCGCTATTGAAGAGTCGCTGGAGACGGGGCAAGAGGTCGAATACACCCTGAACTGGCAAACCACAGAGGGACAGGAAATCTGGTCCCAGATCCGAATCATCCCTGAATACGACGCCCAGGGGGTGATTAGCAGTGTGCTGGCCATCGGGCGTGACATTTCTGAACTGATTGCCACCGAACAGCAGTTGCAAAGCTCTCAAAAACAACTGCGCCAGCTACTACTACATCAGGAAGCAGAATACGATGCCCACCGCAAGTCAGTCGCCTGGGAGGTCTATGACAGTCTGGGGCAGTTATTGATGGTGCAACGGATGAACATCGGTCTGCTACAGACTAACGCCATCAATGCCCCGGAAGCGCGCCAAAAGCACCTGAAGAAAATGCTATCCATTGTCGATCACGCTATTGGGATTGTGCGTACAGTCAGCAACACACTGCGACCCTCTGCACTCAATATGGGAGTGCCAACAGCGCTGGAGTGGATCGTAGAGGAATCCCTCAAAAATACGGATATCTCCTGGAAACTGAGACTGGAGGAGGATGACATAGCCCTAGACGACATCAGCGCTAATCTGCTTTTCCATATCGTGCAAGATGCTCTCGACATGATTGTCCAAGACAAAAATGTCACAACTACCAGCATTCATCTGGCACGGAAATACCAATACTACGAGCTGCACATTCGCTTCAACAGCCAGGAGAGATGCCTGGAAAATCCTGCCAAGAGACAGCTCGGGTTATTTCATATTCAGGAACGAATTCAGGCCATTGGCGGAGAAACTGTCCTGCTATGCAGTGAAAATAACGGAACGCTCCTAGAAGTGAGACTCCCGATTACAGATGGCGCTGGCCAAACTATTGAATGAGCTTATGCCAACACCTCTGTCACGCCTGAATAACCAAACCAAAGAAAGTCTAAGGCCGGATTGCCGACTTTAGAGATGGAAAATCTTAGTCTTGATCATTGGATATCTCTATCAGCTTGACAGAAAAACAGATGAGTTTAATAAAGCAACTGCGCCTAAAATTACTGAGGCCAACCATCTCTTATATCATGTTGTCATATATTGCCATCATGTCCCTGAGCTATTTTATCCTTTCCGAGCGGGAGAATACGCTAAAAGAGCATGAATACCACAAACATGCCCTGCAGATCAAAAAGCGAGCCGAGACGCTTATAAAAGAAAAAAAAGAGGCCATACTTCACCTCGCTTTGGCACTCTCACATGATGCATCCATTAGAACAGCACTCGAGAAAAATGATCATACCAATATTGATTTGGATCGATTTTCAAAGCGCCTCCACGACAATACACCGCTCAAGAACGTTTGGTTCCAAATTATAGATAATCAGGGTAACAGTTTTTACCGTAGCTGGACGAAAAAACGTGGTGACAATCTGCTTGGCGTACGCTTGGATGTGGAAGAGGCCCTAAAAAGCCACAAGATATCAGTGACAGCAAGCACTGGTCGTTTTGATATGACCTTCAAATCGACCGTACCCATTTTCAACGGAGCAGAACAGATCGGCCTGTTCGAGGTGATAACCAAGGTAAACTCCATTGCTGAAAAGATCCTGGATTCCGGTATCCAGCCTGTTATCCTGGTAGATAAATCCTACAAGAATCAGATCAAATTCCCCTCTACCGGCATGTTTGTCGGTGATTACTATGTAGCGAACCTCAATGCCTCAGAGGAGAATATGGCATTGTTGCGCCATATGGATATCGAGACACTAGTAAAACAGGAAAAGAACTATTTTATCGAAGAAGGAAGCCGAAAACTGGTGAGCCTCTACGTTCTCGACAATATCCGAGGCGCACCGATGGGGTATTTCCTTTTCTTCGAACCGCTGAAACTCATTGATCTGTCCGAGATAGAGAAAAGCACCCAAAACCACTATCTTGTAATTTCCGTGGTCTACCTGTTTTTTGTGCTGTTGATCATCATTTACGACGCACAGCGGCGAAACCGTGACGCCGCAACGTTCAACCAGGCCCTTTCACACCAGGTCAAGGAGAAAACAAAAGAGCTGCATGAGCAGCGATCCTTTCTGCAAGAGGTCGTTGACGGCTCTTTGGAATCGCTCATGGTGATTAAGAGCGACCACAGCGTTATCCTGATGAACAAGGTGGCAAAAATGATGTTGGATCCCGAAAAAGTGGCCAATATCAAAGCACCAAAATGCTTCGAGATTGTGCATCGTGCTTCGGAGCCATGCCACGACACCCAGACCCCTTGCCCACTGCAGCAGGTACTTCAGACGAAGTGTCCGTCGAAAGTGATACACAGCCACCAGAACAACAACGGAGAAACAAACTATTCAGAAATCTCTGCAACCCCGCTTTTCAATGAAAAGGGCGAGGTATGGGCGATGATTGAAGTCGGGCATGACATAACAGCACACATCAACTCACAGAAGGCGTTGCGGGCACAAAAAGAGAGTTTCAACCATTTGGCCCATCACGATTTATTGACGGAACTCCCCAACCGCCTGCTGTTTATCGATCGCCTGGAACATGCTGTCGAAAACGCCAAACGCAACGATACGAATTTGATGGTCTTCTTTTTGGATCTCGACAACTTTAAACAGATCAACGATTCACTGGGCCACAGTGCCGGTGATTTTCTGCTGCAAAAAATCGCCAAACGTTTGATGGAGACGATGCGGGGCGTCGATACCGTGGCACGGCTCGGTGGTGACGAATTTACGATTCTTATCGAAGGGTATGAAAACGAACATGCTGTTAACGAAGTCCTTGAGAAGCTGATCAAAGCAGTCTCAGAACCCGTGAAATACCAAAGTCATACACTCTATACCTCAACGAGTATTGGTGTAAGCAGCTATCCCCAGGATGGCAAAAGTGCGGAAGAGCTTCTCAAAAATGCCGATGCCGCCATGTATAAATCCAAAGAGCTGGGCCGCAATACTTACCAGTTTTATACGGCGAATATGACCAAGAAAGCGATGGAACGGGTCTTATTGGAGTCTGCCATTCGCAACGGTCTGCTATCTGGAGAATTTTATCTCGTCTATCAGCCCCAGTTCGATATCCGTGATCATCATCTTATCGGCATGGAAGCACTGGTGCGCTGGAACCATCCTGAACAGGGCGAGCTCCCACCAGGACAATTCATTGCAGTTTGCGAAGAGAGCAACCTGATTGTCGACATGGGCAATTACGTTTTGAAAGCGGCAGCCAAACAGGCCGCAGCATGGTTTGCCCTGGGCCTGGATCCCGTTCGCATTGCCGTGAACCTCTCGGTCAGACAGTTACGTGAGCATCATCTTGTCGAAACCATCAAAACGATTCTTGATGAGTCATTCTGCTCGCCGGAATGGATCGAGATCGAAGTGACGGAGGGGTATGTTATGCACAACCCTGATCAGGCCATCGAACGCCTGCGTCAAATCGCCTCCTTGGGCGTCATACTGGCCATGGACGACTTTGGGACCGGCTATTCATCGCTTTCTCTGCTGAAACGCTTGCCGATTCATAAACTCAAGATCGACGCTTCGTTCATCCGTGAGATTCCCGGAAATGAAGAGGATGAGACGATTACGCAGGCCATTATCGACCTGTCCGCGAACCTGCATCTGGAGGTTCTCGCCGAAGGGGTCGAGCATGAGGCTCAGCATCAGTTCCTACTCGATCACCACTGTTACAATGCCCAGGGCTACTTCTATGGCCAACCGGTAGAGGCTGGAGGGATGACCTCTTTGCTGAAATCACTACGCTGATATCTCTGCCAGCCCACGCATCACCTTAGCCGGGCATTGCATCCTGGTAACGGGTAGACCAATCCTCATACCATGCGCTATCCCAATCCGTGTTTCATGGCATAGCGGACCAACTCCGCGTTGCTGTCCACACCCAGCTTCTTCATCAATCGTGCCTTATGCGTGCTGACGGTTTTATTACTGATAGAGAGGTCACGGGCAATTTCGTTGACCCCCATGCCACGCAACAACATCTGCATGATGTTGTACTCCCGATCCGTGAGCTTTGCTTCTGTTGAGGCGTCACTTTCACCATCATTCTCAATACCAAATGCCAGTTGCACCCCCAGAGCCGGGTCTAGAAAACGATTGCCACCCGCCACCTTGCGTATCGCCGAGAGCAGTGTATCCGAATCACTATCTTTCGACAGATAGCCATGGGCACCTGACTTGAGTGCACGTGACGCCACATTGGGTTCTGTATGCATGCTAAGAATGAGGATACGTTGCTCAGGATAGCGCGCCCGGATTCGGGCAATGAGGTCCAGGCCACTGATGCCAGGCATGGAGAGGTCCAGCAGCAACAAGTCAAAGGTACTTTCCCGTAGTGCATCCAACACTTGACCACCATTGGATGCCTCAGCAGCCACCTCGATATCGGGGTATAGACCGAACAGCTGTTTCAGACCATCCCGCACAATGGCATGATCATCCGCCAACAATAGTTTAATCATGGCCTCACTCTCTCGTCTTTGCCTGGGGAATGCTCGCTGTCACGCAAGTTCCTTGCAGGAAATGGCTTTCAATATCCAATGCCCCGCTGACGGCCTCAAGCCGTTCGCGCATACCCAACAGTCCAAAGGAAGTTGAGCTGACCTGTACGGGATCGAACCCCTTGCCATCATCTCGAATTTCAAGAACGTAATACCCCCCCCCTAATCGCAAGGAGATGCTTACCGTTTCGGCCTCCGCGTGGCGTGCAATATTGGTCAACGACTCCTGAAGCGTGCGATAGAGCACGATGGCACTGACCCCGTCGATCCCTTCCGTACCGTTTTCCATATTCAAAGTGCAGCCCAGGCCGTACTGTTCCTCGAAAGCACTGGCCAGTGATACCAGCGCAGAGCCCAACCCCATATCCAGGGCAGCAGGGCGCAATTGCTGCGAGATATGGCGCACCACCTTCTTGGTAGTGTCAACCAACGCCAGCATCTGTTCGAATCGTGCCGCAAGAACGGGATTGGTGGTGCCAAACTCAATGTTCAGCACTGACGTTTGCAGGCGCAATGCGGTCAAATATTGTCCAAGATCGTCATGCAGTTCCCGTGCGACATGCTTGCGTTCCTCTTCCCGCGCAAGCTCGCGCCGCCGGGTCATCTCCTTCAGCTGGGTATTTGAGACCTCGAGCCGCGTCTCGATGTCCTTGAGCTGGGTGATATCACGACCAATGGCCAGTGCCCCCCGAATCTCCCCACTGCCCCGACGCTCGGCTACAAAGCTGATTTGTATGACGCGTATCCCACCCGGCACAACCGGTGTAATGCCCAGTTGTTCCGGCTCACCAGTCCGCATAACGCGTTGTAACGCTTGGCGATAATGCTGCACCTCAACTGGGTCTAGCAACCGCTCGAAGACCTCTGTACCGATGAGCTCCTCGACAGGAACCTGTAAGGCCTTCGGCACCCGCGGGTTGATATAGGTTGCCTGGCAATCGAGGTTATAACGGATGAGGCTATCGGGCAGGTTTTCCGCCAGGGTGCGAAAACGCTGTTCACTCTGTTTCAGGGCAATTTCTGATAATTTTTGCGGAGTCTTATCGCTGATATACCCATGAAAGTGGGTAACAGCGCCAACTCTTGTACGCGTCACCACACTAAAATCATGGATCCAACGCTCTCCACCATCCGCGTGTAACACGCGGTACTCCTGTTCAAAAGAAAAGAGCCCCTGAGCTGAATAATGGGCAACCTCAGCAGCAACGCGCTCCAGATCATCCGGATGCACCATGCTTGCGAACGGGATCTCTCCCCGAGTAAGCACACCCGCAGAGTATCCGAACTGTTCGTAGACATTAGGCGAGACATACTCTACCGGCCACCCCTCCTCAGCCCGCCATTTGAAGACAACAGTAGGGCCACCGATAAACAGACCACGCTCCTCATGCAGCATCTCCTCCATCTGCTTGCGCTGGGTGACATCGAGCATAATGCCGTGCCAGAGAACACTGCCATCATCCTGACGACTGGGGAGCGATCGCGCCTCAAGCCAGGCCACTGGCTTCCCCGGCAGGCACAGACGGAAATCGACATTCTTAGGGGTCATATTTTTTGCCGATTCTGCGATGGCCGCATCAATATGGGGCCTGTCGTCAGGATGGACAAAATCATGAAATGCCCGGTAATCCAACTGCGCCTGCGCTGGACTGATGTGGTAGAGCTCTTCCAGCTTGGCACTCATATAGGGAAAGCTTTTCCTGCCATCAACCCCCAAGCAAAAGGAGTAGGCCAACCCCGGCAGATTGTAGAGGGTTTGCTGCAACAAAAGCGCCGTCTCGCGGATGGCAGTCACATCACGCCCAAAGGCGATCGTGCCGATGATCTCGCCTGATGCATCCTGCTCGGGTACCACAATGATCTGGTGGTAACTGAGGCCAGTCCCACCCACTGACCCTGGCACTGCCATCTCGATATTCACTGGCTCACCATGGGCCACAGCCCGGTCCCGAGCGTCATACAAGGCTTGAAAACGGCCATTCGAACCGGGTTCCGGGGACAATCTGCCCACCATCTCCCCGGCACTGCTCAACCCCAGACTCTGCACCAGATTATGATTCACATAGATAACCCGGCCATCCAGATCGTAGCGAATGATATTATCGGGTGAGCTGTCCGCCAGACTCCGAAACTCCTGTTCACGTCTGGCAATGGCCTCCTCCATCTGCTTGCGTTCGCTGATGTCTCTTACAATGGTCAGGTAGAGCGTCTCACCCTCGTACTGGAATGCAGTCGCACCTATTTCGACAGGAAAAACATGGCCATCCCGGCGACGGTGCCAGGATTCTACGGTGCCAGGGAAACGTCCACTTTCCCGTGTCTGCCGCATCATCGCCTGAATCTCCTCGCGAGAGACGTTGAGGGCAATATCCAGCAGATTCATCGACAACAACGCCTCTATGCTATACCCCAATGCACGGGCAGCGGCCTCATTCGCATAACGGAAATTCAGATCATGATCGATGAGATAGGTCGCATCAAAAGCGTGATCGAGTGAATGGTTCAACAGCCTCAGTTCACGCTCGGCACGCTTGCGTTCAGTGATATCGCGCACCAGCCCCAGAATATAGTCGCCACCTTCATACTCCAGATAACTGGCAGTGACTTCAACAGGAAAGATCTCGCCATTACGGCGTTTGTGGTGCGTCTCAAAGGTCATTCCACCCTGTAGACGTAACGCATCACAGTGCGCTGACCATGCCTCCGGTTGTTGTTCCACCGGCCAGTCCGCATCAATATCACCCAAACTCAGCCCCAACAGCTGTTCCTCTGTATACCCAAGACGATGACAGGCCTCTTGATTCACATAGTGGATCTTGCCTGCTTCATCGACCAGAAATGCAGCCTCTTTGACTTTGTCCAGAATATGGCTGCGCAGCCGCAGAGCATCGTTGACAGCAGCCAGCTCTGAGGTACGTGCCGCTACCAGCTCTTCGAGCTGATGGCGATGGGCAGCCAGCTCCAATTGGGTCTCGACTCGCGCAATCACCTCCTCCAGTTGTAGCGGCTTGGTCACGTAGTCGATAGCACCAGCCTGAAACGCAGCGATCTTGTTCTGCGCATCAGAAAGCGCGGTCATAAAAATGACAGGAATGGATTGTGTCAACGCCAGCGACTTAAGGCGCTGACAGAGTTCAATGCCATTCATCTTGTGCAATCGGATATCAAGCAGAATAAGATCGGGGCAAGCCAGCGCGGCTCGCATCGCGCCCTCCTCCCCATCCCTGGCGACAAGAACCCGATGCCCCCGATTTTCTAAAGCCTCCGCTATCAGACCGATATCGGCCGGATCATCCTCGACGATAAGAATATCTGCTTTAACCCTATCAGTAGCCGACATCATTAAAGATGACTCCAGCGACACTGGAGGATGCATTGCCTAGGAAATCTGGCCAGCTGGTTCAATACAAATTCTCTCTCAAAAATACTTTATGAGAGGCGCGATGACATGAATTAGCCTGACGATCTAGGCCGGCCGGATCATGCTGAGATGTTCGCGGCACAAAAGAAAAGATTAGCGAAATCCTGATACGGCAAGCACCTATTCCCAGGCCACACCACGCACAATCAGGGTATCAATACTTCGGTTCCTGATTATTACCGGCAGTCCGTTCAGTTCTGGTATGAGATACTAACATCTATAGAACAGATTTTGCGACAGCCTTTTTCCATAGGCCAGTGACTTTACGGACAAAACTTAGGTACAAAATCATCGCTTAAGTCAAACTATTCACAAGACGCTTAGGACTGATTCAGGATATGGGTTCTCTTCTATCAAAATCGTCTGGGCAACTAAAAATCTGCCAGGCCCCGCATCACATCATAGAAAACCCAACCCTCATAGAGGGTCCAGCCTCCCAACAACGCAACCCCTATTCCTGCCAGGCGGGCCATGACACCTTTGGCCCTTTCACCCAACAAAGCACCGCCCAGGGAAACCGAAAGCATGGACGGGAGAGTGCCCAGACCAAAAAACAGCATCAATAATCCGGCTTCGATGGGATCACCGGTCGCCGTGGCCTTGACCGCAACGGAAAACACCAGACTACAGGGCACCAGACCATTGATCAGACCGGCTACCCAGGGCAGTGACTTCCCGGTTTTCCAGAAACCTAAAGGCTTCACACAGGCACCACCCGCCTGTTTTGGACACTGAGGGGATTTTTTCCAGGGCAACAGACCGGACAGCCACAATCCAATGGCGATAACCAGCAGCCCCGCCAGCATGAAGAGAATACCCTGCCCCTTCCCCAGAAAACCGGTTTGTATCAGCACCCGCCCCAGCAATGTCCCGGCAACACCCAGCAAGCTGTAACTGAGGATGCGAACCCCGTGATAGATCAGCGGATCCCATCGCATCCCAGCCCAACCATGTCCGGCAAAATAGCCACCGGCAAGACCGCTGCACATACCCAGGCAGTGAAAAGTGCCGCTGATGCCGGTGAGAAAAGCCAGCAGATAACCAAATTCAGTGAACATCGGTGGGCGATGGACCAGGGGTCATGAGGTGCAGAACAATCTGTTCAAAGGTATCCGGGGTAGATTCGCCAATGATCCGCTGGCGCAGGATACCCTTGGCATCGACGAAAAAGGTGGTCGGCAGACCAATGACACCATAGGCGCGCGCCACCCTGCCCTCCTCATCCAAAAGCGCGTCGTAACTGATACCAAGGGGCTGGAGAAAGCGCAGGGCTGTCTCCCGATGTTGGCGCACATTGACGGCCAGAATCACCAGACCCCGATCTTTGTAGCGTTGATAGACCGGCTCCAGCGCCTTCATCTCCCCTTTGCAGAAGGGACACCAGTCCGCCCAAAACCGAATGGCCATCACCTTGCCCGCCAGGTCATCGGGGAACCGGACCGTACGCCCATCCAGGGTTTGTAGCGAGAAACCCGGCGCTGGCTCGCCGTTGTAGAGGGGCTGCTGTTTCTCTCCACAACCGCTGAGTAGCAGACTGAGACCCAACAGCCAGGGAACCCATCGAAACCGTGTCATCTTTTTCATTGCCACCAGACCTCTATCAGGGTGAGTTTGGAACTGAGCATGGCATAGGCCGAGACGGCATAGAACATCGCCATACCCATTAGGGCGGTCAGCACGAAACGACGGCTTTCCGCTGGAATGATCTCAGCCAAACTTGATACGTTACGAAAAGGGGCGATTACCCCAACCCCCATGGCCAAAGCAGTCGAGACGAAGAGCGGCAGGTACAGGTAATAGCCAATGAAGTCGTGCCCCCTTTTCAAAATACAAAAAGGACAATGATGATGGGGATGTTCGTAAACATAGAGCGCGATGCAGGAGACGATGGCCACCAAAGCCACCCCAAAGGCCAGCAAGCTGCTGAAGGAAAATACCATCCCTCCTCTGCCCCGCCACAAGAACCAGAGGCCAGAGGCAAAAACAGCCAGACCACTCAGCATCAGCCAGATGAGTGAGGTGGCCGGTTCTATCCCAGAGATCTCGGCGGCCACCCCGCTACCCTCGGGGGTAAAGAGTGCCCCACAGCAGGAAGTGATGATGTCGGGATTCATCTCCAGAAAAAACCGCGCCTGAACCAGGCTCTCCGCCAGCATCAGGGGCAGAATCAGCAACAGCAGCCCATATTTCGCCCGAATCAGCGGATAGTCAAAGGCCAGATTATCGATGCGGTTCAGGGTCAGCCAGGCGGAGGCGGCAAAGAAGATGGCCATCTTGAGGATAAGCGTGGGCCAGCCCCAGGGGTTCAGATTCAGCACCCCGGTGGCGCACATGGCCCCCACGAACTGGCCGGACATCTGCTCTGCGTTGTAGACAAAGAGCAGCAGAGAGACCAGCTCAGCCAGAAAGGCGAAAGCCATGAGGGTGGAGATCAGGTAGGTACGGCGTTCCAGTCTCAGCTGGCGTTCACTGCCACTGCGGATATCCCAGTGGCGCAACAGTTGCAGCGCAAAGCCCCCGGCAATCAGGCTCATGCCTGAGACCACCAGCGACACCATCACCAGGGCCAGAATGGAGGGGTTCAGTAACACCCTCAGTCCCCGACCACCAGTCCATCGCGCATCCCCACCACCCGGTCAATGACCGGAGAACCGAACACCTCGGCATCGTGACTGCTGATGAGGATGGTCTTGCCGCTGTCGCGCAGGGCCTGAATGTGCTGCAGAAACTCCTGGGAGAGGCGACTGTCCAGATTGGCAGTGGGCTCATCGGCAATCAGGATCTCAGGATCGTTGATCAGCGCCCGGCAGATGGCGGTACGCTGGGCCTCGCCCCCGGAGAGCCATTCGGAACGGGCAGCCGCCCGGGCTTCCAGACCGAAACGCTGCAACAGCCCCATGGCTTTGGCCTTGAGCGCCCCATGTTCCAGCCCCAGGGGATAGGCGGGGAGCATGACATTCTCCAGGGTGCTTAATCCTTTGATCAGATTGAATCGCTGAAAGATAAAGCCGAAGGTCTCGCGCCGGACCTGGGTCATGAAACGCTCCGGCAAGCCCGAGACCGGCTCCCCATCCAGGCTGATGCGACCTGAGGTGGGCCGTGCCAGACAGCCGATCATAGACAAAAGCGTGGTCTTACCCGAGCCGCTGGGGCCTTTCAATACCGTCACCTGGCCGGCTTCGACCTGCAGATCGACCCCGCGAACGGCCCAAAGTTCGTTGGGCAGGCCCTGATGAAAGGCCTTTTTGACGGACTCCAGCTGGATACTCTTCATGGGCTAGCGCATCACCGCATCGGGATCGGTAATGGCCGCCTGCCAGATAGGCACGATGGTGGCCACCGTATAGGGAAAGACGGTGAAAAAGAAAAGGGTGGCAACCTGCAGACCATCCACAAAGGGGACCAGGCGGAAGTCCGGATAGAGTACAGCCCACCCCTTGAGCACCGGTTCAAATAAAATGGCAGCGCCATAGAAGACATGGCCATAGGCGGCCAGATAGCCCAGCAGAAAGGCAGTGAGCGAGATCATTGCCCCCTCCCAGAATTTCATGCGAATCACATCGGCGGTCTCCCAGCCAATGGCCTTGAGAATACCGATCTCCCGCCGCTCCTCGGCACTGAGGCCCGAGGCCTTGTCCCAGGCAAAAATCACGAAGGCGAGCACGGCGCCCATCAGCAGCACAAAGACAATGCCCTGACGCCAGCTGAAGAGGGCATCATAGGTACGCAACACCTCATCCCGCAGGATGGGTCGGGTATCCGGCAGCTTCAGCACCAGCTTTTCCGCCACCTTGCGCAATTCCTTGGGATTACGCACCTGCAGCACCAGATCGGTGTACTGCCCCTCGGGAATCCCGAAGAAATCCCGAAACCGGGTTTCCGATACCAGAATCAGATCCGTACTCACCAGCGCCGAAGCCTGGGGCAACACCTCCGCCACCCGGAATGAAAAGGGGCGCCCGTCCGAGGCATGCAGAGAAAGGATATCCCCCTGCCCCAGCCCACGGGTACGGGCGATGCCAGCCCCAATGAGGATCTCATTCTCTTCAAGCAACCGATCCCGCGGCACCATCAGGGTATAGTTGGCCCTCACCGCCGGATCGTAGAAATAGCCCCAAAGGCGCCCGTGCTTCTCCTTCACGCCGCGAATACGCCCCATCTTCTCCAGATAGCTGGCCGGAATCAGATCGTGGCGACCCGCCTGCATTCGCTGGACGATGATCTCCGGCGAATCCGCCAGAATCAGCTGAGACTCCGTCCGCAGGGCCTGGGTAAAGAGCATCACCGAAGCCAACATGAAGACAATGAGGCTGTAGACCAGCAGCAGTCCGACATTCTTGCCCGGTCGGCGTAACAGAGAGGCCAGGGTAAAATCGATCAGGTATCTCTGTTTGCGCAGCGAATGACTCATGGCCGCTTGTCCAGCAGAGCGGGCGGCATCACCAGAGAACCCGTGGGGAAATGCTCCAGGGCGAGGGGATGGTCCTGAAAGGGGGTGTGATAGTCGGCCTGACTCAGGTGGCGCACATAGCGCGCCTCGGTGAAGAGACTCAGGTCGGTCAGCTCCAGGGCCGAAACCTGACGCCGCATCAGGCCCAGATCATCAATTGCTCTCTGAGTGCGCAAGCTGACATCCAAAAAAGTCAGCAGAAAACATCCCAGAAGCAGGCCCAGCGTCATCAAAAAGAGGTTGGATTTTCGCATGCTGACAGGCGGATCAGACCTATTCGAACTCGCCATGATCCAGCTTGATCAGCAGATCGTTGCTGACCTCATCGAAACGCAGAATACGCTTGCCCCCATGATCCGACAGAAATTCCCTGGCATCGGCCTCGGATTCCAACGGAACCAGTTCGTGCCCCATGGGGCCGAGCACGTCGGAACCGATCACAAACCAGGCGTTATGGGCATCGATCAGGCCAACGCCGTAATATTCGGTCACCCCGATGGAACGAATATCCTGCTTCTGGTGACCAGGCGCCCATTTGGGCATGTTCAGCAGATATTTGAACAGATCCTTGGCCCCATCGAAGTGGTGGGCATGACCATCTTTATACATCACTGTGCCTACCCACTCAGGGTACTTGGCCACGAACATGCCGCAGACAGGGCAGGTATCCTTTGGGCCGGGCTTGGGCAGATCAAGGGATTCTGCCAGCAAGGACGATGACAGAATCAAAAGCCAGAAAAGGAGAAAAAAACGTCTGTGCATGCCAATACAGCTCATTCACACCGGGTAGGAAATCCAGGCGGGAACGAAATGGCGCCCGCCTGGAAAAGGGGTGCTAGCCCATCTTCTTTTTCATCTTCTCCATCATCTTCTTGCGTTTTTCCAGACGGCGCTTGCGGATCATCATGGTGTCCTTGGCCATATCGCCATAGGCCAGGGTCAGGGCCTGATCGAAATCGGCCAGATCACCGCCATTGGCTGCCTGGGCCGCCTTGGCCGCCTCGGCGCTGGCAAAAGCCATCTTGCTCTTGCCCGACATGGTGCCCTTGAGCTTGGAGTTGAGCAGGTAGGTGGCCTTATCCACCGCCACCAGAGGCTTAATCTCGCCTTCGGCGCCAAAATCAGCAGCATAGATGGCCTTGGGGCCCCGATCCAGATTTAACGAGAGGCTGACAGCCAGACAGTGGATGGAGCAGGTGCCATCGACCAGATCATCGTCATACTGCACCAGATGACGGCTGTGGTGCCATTTCTTGCGATCCATGCCGCAATAGGGGCAATGGGAATACTTTTCCAGCTCGTTTTCCAACGGCTTGGCATCCGGCGCCGTCTTGGGCATGAACTGCAACGGGGTGCCATCGTGTTCGCACTTTTCATCAGAGGCTGTCACCCACCCCTTACCGGGCACCATGGCACCAATCTTTGGGTTTCCGGTGGCCTGGGCGAGGGTACCGAATCCGGCAAGACTGCCTGCGGCCAAGAGCTTCATGGCCTGGCGGCGGTCTATGGTGGGTTTGTCTGACATGGCGTATCTCCTAAGTGGGCGTGGTGGGAAGCGTTGTTAGCCTAAAATGGAAACCTGTTTTTATCAGTGGCAACAGAGCCAGACATTGCGATACATCAAGATAGAGCGCATTGGCGAGGGCTCATTGGGGGATATGACACAGTTTCTGCTCAAAAAAACACTTAAAGGCACCTGAAATGGAAAGGGGCGCTCCGGGGATTGACCCTGATTTACCTTTTGTGTAGAGTCCCCGCCAGCGGGGCGCAGGCTAATTGCTAATTGGCCCCGATTCACAAAACCACAGATTTTACCCAGTGATAAGCCCCGTAGGCGGCTTTAACGCTAGAACTAGAACTGGACGTTTTAAAACCTCTTGCATGGAGCATCGCAGTCAGCCACACCTCCCCGCCCAAAAAGCCGACCAACCCCATACCCCAAAAAGATTCTGTGGTTCCTACGGATTTCGTTAGTGTTGTTTTGTTGCTGACTGCGGTGATCCATACAGTGAATCCTTAAATGTCGATGTTTAGAGCGTCCAGTTCAAAGTAAAACCAGCCACGGGGCTGTCACTGGTAAAGCCGGTGGGTTTGTGAATAGGGGCGCCAACGAAGAGGTCGTAGCTGACCGTTTTGTATGCGCCTCGCAGGCCGAGTACGCCACCGGCCAACTGGGTGCCGACCAGTTGCTTGCTGCTCTGGCCGCCGACCTGGCCATAATCGAGACCAAGGTAGGCCTGGTGGCCATTGCCGACAGCAAGGCCCAGTTCGTTGCGTATCAACCAGCCCCAATCACCGGCCAGTTGCATCTCACCGTCAAAACCCCGCACCGTGTAACGGCCACCGATGGCAAAACGATCCTGAGGAACCAGAGGCGTGTGATTCCATTGGCCGCGAAGGAGGACGTGATAGCTCAGACGCTGGCCCTTGAGTGCAAAAGGCTGGGTGACATCCAGACGCAGAGTGGTCAATCGCGGGTAGGCAGTACCCGTACCCAGCTCCTCCTCCGGTGCAGGCAAACTGCCGAAGTCCCCGGTTCCCCAGCGGAAAGCCAGGTCGGCGTCCAAGGTCGCGGTTTCGAAATAGTGGTTGTGATGCAGCCCCAGTTCATAACCCGACATGCGTCGGTGCTGGAGCTCGATCTCAGTATCATCAATATAATTGCGGGATTCGCGTAACCAGGCCATCAGACTCAGTTCGGTCTTGCTGACGGCATCACGCCGCAGCATGCGGGACAGTTTGACTTCGTTCCATTGACTGTCACCACTGTAATCGTAGGTTTGGACGCTGCCAGCCACTTTCTGATGGTATTCGTTAAGGCTGCCGTTCAGGCTCAGTCGCCAGTAGCCGTAGGGAACACTGTAATAGATGCTTCCACCCCGCGTGCTGTGCTGACTGGGATTGGTATCCACATCGTGGTCAAAACTGATATAGAAAAGGTCATTGAGACCAAACAGATGATCTATGGAGAGGGTGGCGCCCGCTTGATATTTTCCGGTGTCTTTGGATCCCGCATCATCCAGACTCAAACTCAGACGCACCGGTCGGCCCTGATGCCAGGCGATGAGCAGATCACTCTCTCCCGTCTCAGCCCCTTCGCCTTCTGCCGGTGCCACCTGAATGTCTGCCTCTGCGCTGGGCAGCCGCTTGAAATTTTCCAGCCCCTGTTCCAGGTCCCGCAGATTCAGCAAATCACCCGCTCTGCCGGGAAATGCCGTCTGCTCATTGGCTCTCAACCCGGAATCCTGGGTAAAACGGATATCACCGATGCGCCCGGGAACCAGCGTCAACGCCAGACTGCCGTCTTTCAGATCCTGCGGCTCGAGAAATATGCGACTGGTGATGAAGCCTTTGGCAATGATGGCGTTCTGAACCCGGTTAATGACCTGACTGATGCCCTGGATACCTAAACAGCGCCCCAACGCCGGATCATCCGCACGGTTCGCTGCTGCCAGTGCCCAACGAAAATCCTGACTGCCCTCGCCTTTGAGCTCAATGGTCTGGATGGGAAAGCAGGGGCTTTCGTCCTGGGGAAGGCGACCTGCATCGGTCACCTGAGGCCTGGAGGGGCGACCCTCCGGTATCCGGGTCTGTTGCGCACGCAGGAACTGCTCGCGTGCCTGCTGACGACGCCATTCACGCTCAGAAAGATCAGCCGGATCCACTGCCTGGGCAACCCAGCTAAAGAGCAGCAAGAGCAACGGCAAACAGAGATGTCTGGTTTCTGGGGCTGAGGGAGTTGGAAAAGTTGAAAAGATCCGTGGACGCTCGTTATGCATAAATCCCTTTTGCCATTGCATTTTCACCAGGGAGAAAAACCCAGACCGATCGCCCAGACTCATCGGATAGCGACTCTATTATAAAGGGTCATCTAATGTCAACTCACAGTCCCATAGGGCCCGCATAACCTTTGGTTCTGTTTTTTCAAAGGGCGAAAAGGAGATACCCTTAGGCGTTATCCTTACGTGAGCGCCCCAGCGGCCTTTTGGGTTTGCCTTTGTTTTTCTGATCGCGCAGCCGTTTTTTGGGGGGCTTTGGTTTGGTAGCCTTATCCGGGGCCTTGGGCTTTTTCTTGCGCTGAAACTGGGGCTCACGGTGTTTGGGTTCCAGGCCGGAGCAGGTGCGGCGGGGGATGGTCTGCTGCTGGTAGCGCTCGATACGGCCCAGCAGACGGGCATCGTGGGCCTCGACCAGCAGCAGCACTTCGCCTTCAGCGCCATTGCGGCCGGTACGACCGGAGCGATGGATATAGACCTCGGCACTGCGCGGCAGGTCGAAGTGGATCACACGCTGGATGGTGGGCAGGTCGATGCCCCGCGCTGCCACGTCGGTGGTCACCAGCACCCGGATCTGGTCCTGGCGGAACTGATGGACCAGGCGATCGCGCTGGGGCTGGTCAATCTCGCCATGAAGGCAGCCGGTGAGCAACTTCCGCTCGGCCAGTTGGCCAGCCAGCCATTCGGCCCGTTCCCGACTGTAGGTGAAGACCAGGCTGGGGCCGGAGTCCTTAAGCAGATCCGTCAGCAGGTCGAGCTTATGGGCCACGCTATCGGCCAGATAGGCCGCTTGCTTCACCTGAGGCGGCAGGGTGCGGGCCTCGCCGACGTTGACGGCATGGGGATCGGCCATGAGGTCGGCGGCAAAGCTGTCTATCCCGCCTTCGCTCAGGGTGGCGGAGAAGCAGTAGAGCTGGCGCTGCTCGGGCAGCTGGGCCAGCAGGGCGAGGATGCTGTCACCAAAGCCCAGATCGAGCATACGATCGGCCTCATCCAGGACGCAGAGGCTGGTCTGATCCAGATCCAGATCGCCCTGTTCCAAAGCCCGCTGCAATCGCCCTGGGGTAGCAATGAGCAGGTCAGGCGGTGGCTGCAGGCGCTTGCGCTGGTCGCCATAGGATTCGCCCCCGGTCAGGGAGGCGAGTCGCAGGCGAATGAAAGCGGTACAGACGACGCCCATCTGGAACACCTGCCGGGCCAGTTCTCGGGTCGGCACCAGTACCAGGGCACGGGGATTCATGGACTGTTTCGCCCCCTTTTGCTCCAGCAGGCGCTGCATCAGGGGCAGCAGATAGGCCAGGGTCTTGCCGCTGCCGGTGGGGGCCTGGGCAAGAATGTCACGGCCCAGCAGTGCAGCGGGAATGACCTCGGTCTGCACCGGGGCGGGGGTTTTGAAACCCGCCTTGTCCAGGGACTTGAGCAGGCGTTCATCCAGCTCCAGTGCCGCAAAGGTCTCAGTCATGACTCAGTCCCAGTTGTTCGGGCCAGCGGGCCAGTTCATCCAGCAAGACCATCTTGTCCGGCCTCTCCTGGCGCAGGCAATCCAGGGTCTGGCGGTAAGCAGGCAGTTGCCCGGTCAGTTGGCTTTGGACATGGGTCTGCCAGCGTTCGGCTTCGGCGGGTTTGAGGCTGTCGGGCCAGTTGCGGGCGCGATAGCGAAACAGCAGTTCCCCCATACGCTCGTCCCGAAAATCGAAGCGACCCTTGGCCAGCTCCTCGGGGCTGGCGACCCGCACCTTCTCCAGCAGGGGCTTATCGCTGTTGGGCAGAAAGCCCTCGTAGAGCGCCGTATCGGGGTCTGTGTTAGGGGCGAAGGTCGAGGCTGAGAAGACCCGACTCAGGCGTTGCTCCAGGTCCGCCACCCCTAAAAGAATCTCCCGATGGCGCAGGGCGGCGTTTAGGTCAATCCCCCACTCGGTGGCGGCGCTATCGGTCAGGGTCTTGAGCGGCACCAGCACCGGGCAGCGGTTGAGATGCACGGTTTTGAGACCGATGCGCATTTCACCCTCGGCCAGCTCTTCGGTAGGGGTGTAGAGACGATGGGCGATCTCATCGGCGTCCAGATCCAGCCAGGCACGGGGGTCCTGGGCCAGGTCGTAGACGATGATGCCATTCTGATTGCCGGGGTGCTGCATCAGCGGCATGACAACAGCCAGACTACCTCGGCTGGCGGCAAACATGCCGGAGACGTGCAGCACAGCGCTGTACTGGCGCAGGTCGATCAGACGTCGGGCCTGATGTTTGTCTTTATTGTCCAGCACATAGTGGTAGAGCTTGGGCTGTTTCTCCCGCACCAGCCGCGCCATGGCAATGGTGGCGGTCACATCGGAGAGGGCATCGTGGGCCTGCTCGTGAGAGAGACCATTGGCGGCGGTCAGCTCTTCCAGGCGGAAGCTGGGGGCGCCATTCTCACGGGTTGGCCACTGGATGCCCTGAGGCCGCAGGGCGCGGGTGAGGCGCAGCATGTCGATGATGTCCCAACGGCCATTGCCATTCTGCCACTCCCGGGCATAGGGATCGTAAAAATTGCGATAGAGGCCATAGCGGGTGAATTCGTCGTCGAAGCGCAGGCTGTTATAACCCACGCCGCAGGTGCCGGGCGCTGCCAGGGCTTCATGCACCCGGGCCATGAAATCGGCCTCGATCAGCCCTTGGGATTGGGCCTCTTGCGGGGTGATACCGGTGATGAGGCAGGCCTCGGGATGAGGCAGGCGATCCTGCGGGGGCTGACAATAGAGATTCAGTGGCTCACCGATGATGTTGAGCTCAATATCGGTACGCACCCCGGCAAACTGGGCGATGCGGTCCTGACGGGGGTCGGCGCCCCAGGTTTCGTAGTCGTGCCAGAAGAAGCTGGTTTCCCGCATGTTGAGCCTCCTCAGGTGATGGTGGATACGCTAAGGCTTCGGCTCTGGCCTCCTGTTTTGGTCCACCTCCCACAAGCGCCAGTAGGAGCGCCCCATGGGCGCGAAAACCCACGCATGCAAGAATGCTATAGCCAGCGCACCACCACACTCATCGCGCCCACGGGGCTCCTACAAGAGCAATCTTGATTATACCTTTTCCCGGATGCGGGCAGCCTTACCGGTACGGCCACGCATGTAGTAGAGCTTGGCGCGGCGCACGTCACCACGGCGACGCACCTGGATATCGGCAATGGCCGGGCTGTAAGTCTGGAACACACGCTCTACCCCTTCGCCGTGGGAGAGTTTGCGCACGGTGAAAGAGGAGTTGAGACCGCGATTTTTGATGGCCAGCACAAAGCCTTCAAAGGCCTGCAGACGCTCACGGGCACCCTCTTTCACCTTGACCTGTACCACGACGGTATCGCCAGGGGCGAAATCGGGGATCTCACGACCCATCTGTTCGGCCTCTAATTGTTGAATGATGTTGCTCATGACCCAATGCTCCCAAAATAAAACGTTAGTCGCCCGCAGGATGCTGAGCGAGATATTCTGCCAATAATGTCTCTTCTTCCACCGTCAGCGCACGACCCGACAGCAGATCCGGGCGGCGCTTCTGCGTCCGTCCCAACGCCTGCTGCAGGCGCCAGCGACGAATGGCCTCATGATTGCCGCTCAACAACACCGGCGGCACCAATCGACCCTGATACTGTTCCGGCCGGGTGTAGTGCGGGCAGTCCAACAGGCCATCCATGTAGGAGTCCTGCTGGGCCGACTGCTCGTCACCCAAGGCCCCCGGCAACAACCGGATGATGGCATCCATCACCACCAGGGCAGCGGGTTCGCCACCACTCAATACGTAATCACCAATGGACCACTCCTCGTCCACCTGGGCATCGATCAGTCGCTCATCGATGCCCTCATAACGCCCCGCCAGCAGGATGAGTCCTGGGCCCTCCGCAGCGTCCAGCGCCATTTGTTGATCAAACCGCCGTCCCTGAGGGCTCATATAGATCAACCTCGATGCCGGGGCGGCGGCTCGGGCTGCGGCAATGGCCTGATCCAGCGGCTCCGGCTTCATCAACATGCCCGGACCACCACCGTAGGGACGATCATCGACAGTTCGATGGACATCCTGGGTATAGTCCCGCGGGTTCCAGAACGCCAGTTGCACCAGCCCCCTCTGGATCGCCCGACCACTCACCCCCTGTTCGGAGAAGACGCGAAACATCTCGGGGAAGAGACTGATGAGATCAAAACGCATTCAAAAATCCGCGTCCCAATTCACCCGCAGGCGACCTTGCGCCAGATCGACCTCTAAAACCACCTGTTCGCGGATGAAGGGTATCCAGCGTTCGCGCTCCCCCTTCACCACCATCACATCATTGGCACCGGTTTCGAACAGGCTATCCACCCGACCAAAATCGATGCCGTCCTGATTCTCTACCCGCAGCCCCTGAAGATCGGCCCAGTAGTAGGTGCCCGCTTCGGGTTGCGGCAGCTGGTCTCGGGGGATGGCGATATCCCGCTTTCCCAACAGACCGGCCATGTCGCGATCATCGCAGCCCACCAGCTTGGCCACCAGACCCTTGCCGTGGATGCGACCCTGCGCCACTTCCCAGGACGCCCAGCCCTTTGGGCCTTTCAGATACCAGGGTTGATAACGCAGGATATTATCTTTGGGTTCGGTAAAGGAGTTCACCTTCACCCAACCCTTGATGCCATAGGGGGCGGATACCCGACCCAGAATCAGGAGATCTTCGGTCGAAGGGCTACCCATGACATCTCCGCCAGACCCGACTGGCGGCCATCAAATCCTTAGGCGGCAGCCTGCTCGCGGCACTGTTTGACCAGCAAACCGACCCGATCAGTGGCCTGGGCACCCTGGCTCAGCCAGTGATCCACCCGTTCCAGATCAAGACGCAGGCGCTCTTCCTGCCCCTTGGAAACAGGATTGAAAAAGCCCAGACGCTCGATGTAACGGCCATCCCGGGGATTGCGGGAATCCGTGGCGACAACGTGATAGAACGGGCGTTTCTTGGCGCCAGTGCGCTGTAAACGAATCTTTACCATGGTGAAAAATCCAAGTTAACGGCCTCAAAGCCGATCCAGAGAAACGCGCAATTGTACCGGAAAAAGATCAGAAGTGAAGAACTTTTATATTTGGCCTGGCCCCATGATGGCCATGAACTTGCCTTGACAGCATCCAGATCCATACTCCCATACTATGGGCACTGAAATCTCCCAACAAACCTTCCACGGCGAGGACTTTGCCAGCTTTCGCCAACGACTGACGGCTGAAACCGCCCTCCTGGGCCAGTGGCTGGATGAGAACCGATTTCCTGACCGACCAGCCGAAGGGGGCTACGAACTGGAAGCCTGGCTGATAGACGACGACAGCCTGCCCGCCCCGGTCAATGCCTCTATCCTGCCCCAACTGTCGTCGGACATTGTCTCGCCAGAACTGGCTCGCTTCAATCTGGAACTCAACAGCTCACCTCAGAGACTGGCAGGCGATGCCCTGAGCTGCCTGCATCAGGCCCTGAAACATCAATGGTGCCAATGCAGCCGGGTTGTCAAACAGCAAGGGGTACGACTCCTGATGATCGGCACCCACCCCCTTGCCCGCGAAACCGATTTCAGTCTCGATATGATGTCGGACTGGCAGCGCTACCGGGCCATCAACGAGGCCATCTTCCAGCAACGGCAGGAACGCCCTCTGATTCTCGACATTCAAGGCAGGGACCGACTGCAGCTACAACACCGTGATGTGATGCTGGAGGCCGCCACCACCTCCTTCCAAATCCACTTGCGTTGCCATCCCGATCAGGCGGTATCCGCTTTTAATAACAGCAAGGCCCTCTCCGCCCCTCTGGTCGCTCTCAGCGCCAATGCCCCCTATCTCCTTGGCCGGAACCTCTGGGCGGAGAGCCGCATTCCGCTGTTCGAGCAGGCAGTGGATGTGGGCAATGCCCCGCACAACAAGAGGGTCAGCTTTGGTGTCCGCTATGCGGAAAAGAGTATCCATGAGGTCTTTCTGGCCAATCTCAACGACTATCCCATTCTATTGCCGGAGTGTCTGGACGACCCGCCAGAACAGTTGGCCCACCTGCGCCTGCACAACGGCACCATCTGGCGCTGGAATCGTCCTCTGATTGGCTTTGATGCCGACGGCGCCCCCCATCTGCGCCTGGAACAACGGGTGGTACCGGCTGGCCCCAGCTGCATCGACGCCATCGCCAACGCCGCCTTTTACTATGGCGCCATGACGGCCTTGATACAGCGCGAACCCCAGATCAATCGACACCTGCCCTTCCATCATGCCAAAGAGAATTTCTATGCCTGCGCCCGTCACGGCCTGGATGCAACCGTCCAATGGCTGGATGGTCGGCAGGGCCCGGTCGATCTACTGCTGCAATACCAGCTACTGCCTCTGGCACAAGACGGTCTTGTCCTCCTGGGAATCGACTCTTTGGAGGCCAATCATTGGATCGACATTCTGCGGCAACGGGTGATCAGCGGCCAAAACGGAGCCAACTGGCAACGGGCATGGATGAATAACCATGACCAAAACCCAAGGACCATGGTGGCGCGCTATCACGAATTACAACAGAGCGATCAACCTGTACACCGCTGGCCTTTATCCTGATGAAGCTGTTCCAACTGAATCAACTCCCCCCGGGACTGCTCGATTGCGAGGCCCATCAACTGGCCGAGATATTGCCCAGCCCCACCCTGATCCATCTACCGGGCCGACAGGCTGCCCCCCTATTGATCTCTGTGCTGCTACACGGTAACGAGCCCGCCGGTTGGGAGGCCCTGCGTCGGCTTCTGCCCCGCTTCGAACCCGCTGGTGGCCAACTGCCCTTACCTCGCGCATTGAGCCTCTTCATTGGCAATCTGGAGGCCGCGGCCCAACAACAACGCCACCTGGCCAGTCAGCCGGACTACAACCGTATCTGGCCCGGCTGTCCGGACGAAGCCGCCCAAACTCCGGAGGCTGCCCTGATGCGAGAGGTAGTGGATGTCATGGCCCAGCGCGGAATTTTTGCCAGTGTCGATATCCATAACAACACTGGCATTAACCCGCACTACGCTTGTATCAATCGGTTAGAGTCTGCCTTTCTGCACCTGGGCACTCTTTTCAGTCGCACGCTGGTCTATTTCACCCGCCCCCGAGGAGTGCAGTCCCTGGCGTTCTCAACCCTATGCCCTGCCGTGACGCTGGAATGTGGTAAAAGCGACCAACACCTTGGTGCAGAACACGCCGCCGAATACCTCAGTGCCGTGCTGCACCTCAACGAACACCCCTGCCAGCTTCCGGCACATTTGGACATGGATCTCTTTCATACCCTGGCAGTGGTCAAGATACCTTCCAACATCGACATCAGCTTCAACGATGAAATGGCCCCACTGCGCTTCGTCCGGGCGCTTGAACGTTTCAATTTCCGTGAACTGCCCAGTGGTACGCCAATGGCAGAGATCGAGGGTAGCGAACAACCCCTCATGGTCCTGGATGAAAACGACCACGACATCGCCGATACTTATCTGGAGGTACGGGATGGTCTCCTACTGACCCGCCGCCCCATCATGCCCGCCATGCTGACCACGGATGCCCAGGTTATCCGTCAAGACTGTCTCTGTTATTTCATGGAAAGATTACCGACACCGGCCTACTGAACCACAAGCACTCCACCAATCCAACCAAATCTCGACAGCCATCTATACTTCGTTCTACAAGCTGTATTCTTCAAAGTGAATTTTTCAGAAAACACCATCAAAGATTTTGGTGTTTGTCTGAAAATTCAATGCACTTTACTTAGCACAAAACCAGGAAGTTTAGCTGTCACGCCGAATGAACAACAACCAATGCCTTCTGAGTATTTTCAATCTGACAACAGCCCATACGATGATGGAGAGCTTGCCATGATGTTTAATCTAAAACCCTTTTGCCTGTCCACCTGCCTGATTCTGGGCTCATCCACGCTTGCTGCAGTTGATTTACCAACTCGTGCAGACCCCAACTATGTTTCACCAGAATCTGTCTCTGGAGCCACCACCGTTGATGCGGCAAAAGCACACGAACTGTGGGAGGCCCGTGCCGTATTCGTGGATGTACGAGAAGCCGGACAATATGAGGCCGGCAGAATCCCCGGTGCCACCAATATCCCCTATGGCCCCGGGAAACCCAATCAGGCACTCACGGCGGAAAGCCTTGAGGCCCAGGTCGGAAAAGAAGATCCCGTCGTTTTTTACTGCAACGCCATAAAATGCGACCGTTCCAGTTGGGGCGCTGCCCTGGCCGCTGAGTGGGGCTGGAAAAAAGTCTATTACTTCCGTACAGGCTTCCCATCCTGGAGCAAAGCGGGTTATCCCACCCAATAGGGCACACTATTGGCTGACCTGTTTTTTCGGTCAGCCAATCAACAACCAATTGATGATGAGGATACAAGAAACAATAAAAGCACCATGACTTTGCAACAGAAATTCTCTTTACAGAACCGCCTTACCCTCACTGTTGGCGCAGGCCTGTTACTCATTGCAGTCATTATGATTGCCACAGGGCAATGGCTGTACAGTCAACGAGATGCTGATTACCGTCAAGCCAACCTGGACGGCCTTAACGGCCTCTGGAGCGCCTTGCGCCAGAGCGAACAATCCGCCATGACCAGCAACCTTAAGGCGCTAACCAGAAATGGAAAACTGACTGCCTCATTGTTTCGGGGCATCGACAAGAAAGTCATTCGGGAAAATGTCTGGCCTACGGCTACCCGACTGCAGGCAATAGGGCAAATCGATAACCTGATGGTCGCAGATAAAAATGGCGCACTGGGTTTTTCTCTGATCGAAGCGGTTACTGCTGTCCCGATCACTGCCCGGCATGCCCTGAAAAACGGAAAAACAACTTACGGCTTTGAACTCACCTCCGATGGCCGCCTGGCCATCATCGTTGCCTTTCTGCTGTATGACCGAGCAGACCTGGTCGGCGTTGGCGCCTATGAAGTGAGTTTGGATCGTGTTGCAAAAAGCATGAAACAAGCCACGGGCAGGGAGATTTTCTTCCTTGATCACGCCGGAAAAGCCCACGCAGCCACGGACCCAGAGCTCAAGTTGGGTGTCACGCCCGACATCGAACAAAGTGCCTTTTTGGATATCGCTCATCAGGCTCAAATCTTTGAGGTCGGGGTGCTACCCCTGACGGATATAGAGGGGAAGACCATCGCAGCCATGGTTACCGCCAAAGACGAGACCACCGTACTGTCGAAACGACAACAATTGCAATGGATCAGCTATTTGACCCTAACCTTAGTGATTGCCGGGATGGTGTTGGGCTTGTGGTTTTACATCCGCGCCACCTTCCGCCCTTTACGCAAAGCGGTCATAAGCATCAATGCCATTGCCGCCGGCGATCTGAGCCAGGACATTCGTTGCACCAGCCGCAATGAAATTGCCAAAATGCTGATGTCTGTCAAAGAGATGCAACTGGATTTGCGCAGCATGATTCAGGCTATTCTGGAAACATCCAGTCAGCTGGATGCAGTTGCAGAAGAGACCCGGCAATTGACGGAAAAGGCCAATAATGGTGCCAAGCATCAACAAGCGGATACCCAAACGGTTGCCACCGCCATGAATAAGATGGCCGCCACTGCTCAAGATGTGGCCAACAACGCTGAATCTGCCGCAAATGGTGCCAAATCTGCCGACTTGGAGGCCCGCAAAGGCCAGGCAGAAGTGGCCAGAGTGGCCGAGTCCATTGCCTGCCTGGCCAAAGATGTGGAACAAGCTTCTGAAGTCATCAACCAGGTCAACGTTGATTCTAAGGCTATCGGCAAAATCCTGGATGTCATTCAGGGCATCTCCGAACAAACCAATCTTTTGGCGCTCAACGCAGCCATTGAGGCCGCCAGGGCTGGCGACCAGGGCAGGGGCTTTGCCGTGGTTGCCGATGAGGTACGCTCCCTGGCCAGCAAAACCCAGCAGTCTACTGAAGAAATCAACGATATGATTGCTCGTCTGCAAACCAGCACGCGCTCCGCAGTCAGCGTCATGGCCCATGGACAGGAAAGTGCTGCTCAATCTGTAGACAATGCCACGTCTGCGGCCCGATCCCTGGACGCCATTACCCAAGCCGTCGGCACCATCACTGATATGAACACCTATATTGCGTCAGCCGCCAAAGAGCAGACATCCGTCACAGAAGAGATCAATCAGAATGTGGCCCGTATTACCAAGGTCGCCATGGAAACAGCAGAAGGCTCGGCCAAAACGGTCACCTCCACCGAAAAGATCTCCCACCATGTTGAGGCATTAACAAAACAGATGGCCCGTTTTCGGTTGTAATACCCTGAACATGTCAGGCCAGTATCTTTCTGGACGCAGACCAGTGTCACGTCGCTTTAGCCATGCTAAATACAAGGAGCACCCATGCTGAAACGCACCCTGTTGATTGCCCTTCTGCCCCTGCCCCTGCCCCTCGCCGCTGCCACCCTCGAAATCTACACTGACCGCAGCTTTTATCACTACCAGCCGAGCAGCCACTTTATCGGATTCGCCAACCTCCTCAGTGCCAAGGATCCGCTTGGCTCTTTGGATCTGGAAAACCGGGATAACTGCCCGGCACAGTCCCCCCTCTGCCAGATACACCAACAGCTGGAAACCTTACGTCAGCAACACGCTGCCGTTCTCAGGGAACAGCAGATTATCCAAAACCTGATTGACCACCAAAACACCCGGACACCTCTGGATGCCGAAACTGCCATCAGCACCGCCCAAAAGGTGGCAGCCCGCCTGACCGAACTGCAACAGAAGCAGGAGCAGGTCGCCAAAGAGATCCAGCGTCTGGAACAGACATGGGTACAAAAGGCCGACCATGACCAACCGGTGCATTTTCAGACACTGCCGACAAAAGAAGTTACCCTGACCCTCCCCATGGGACTCAGCTATGACAGTGAATATCTGCTGGATACCGCCCAAGCCAAGCTGACCCAATTCATCCTGCTGAAAAACCGCTCCGGCATTGACCTTCAGGCAACAACCGCCAGGCTCTATGCCCGTCCTGCCAGCCGGATCGCCCCGCCCACGCTGTTCACACCTTGGAAGATCCGGGTCCCTGATCCCAATGAAAAAACCAAGGCCTACGCGGCGCCAACCTCTATGCTGGTGGGTGCCGTGGCAGAATCCAAGGTCGAAGGGGATAAGCGCCCTGCATTACGCCAGGCTAAACGACAACGCATGGCCATTCATAAGGACAAAAGCCGCACCTACGAGATCAAGGATCTGGATCTGCCCTCCGACGGACAAATGCACCGCACCCAGGTCGACCAGGAGGCTTTGCAGCTCCAGACAGCGCTCACCTGGCACCCTTACAACGACAATCGGGTTTACGAAACCCTGAGCTTTACCCCCAAGGCTCCCATCGAGGCCAACAGCCTGCAGATCCACCACTTGGGGCAAACCATTGAGCACGCGCCATTCCGTAGAGATGAGGGGAGAATTCTGGTCAACATCGCCACCGATTACGACCTGGAGGTCTCCCGCAAGGCCATCCCGGAATTTGCCGAGGCCAAGGGCTTTTTCGGCTCTGACCGGATGAGAAAGGAGGGCTTCAAGCTGGACCTGGTCAACCGTAGCGATCAGGTAAAAACCCTAAAGATCATTGAGCGCATCCCTCTGGCCACCGACGAAAAGATCCGTGTCACCCTACTCTCCTTTACGGGCGATGCCGAGCACCAGCATGACAAAAAAACTGGCAGGCTGGAGATACGGGTCAAGCTGAAACCCCAGGAGAAGAAAAGCCTCTCCTACGTCTACAGCATCCGCTACCCGGAGAAGCTGGAGATCCGCTATTGACCGCTGATGCAAATGCCTGATGGAACGGCAGAAGCCGGAGCCCCCAGGCGACCCTGGACAGACCATGCCCAAACAAGCAATCAGCCCCAAAGAGCTCGCCCTCGGGAGAGGGCTCCGACAAAACGGATTAGTGGTTAAAATGACCGCTAACACTCACTGAGCCTCTATTCTCCGATGAAAACCCATTCCCGTAGCAAGAAAAAGCAGATCCCCCCATTCTGGAGCCAGATTCCCAACTTTTTTCTTTATGCCCTCAGCCCTTCCCCCCTGCTGCTCTGTATCATTCTGGCTGCCATCTGTGCTGTTCTGCATTTTTTTGTGGTCTATCTGCTGGTCTTTGCCGTGATGTCCAAATACGCTTTTGAGGTACTGATCCACACCTCAGAGGGGGAGATGACCCCACCAGGATATGGTCGCGAGGTGTTGGAAGAGAATTACGGCCTGGTATTCAAACAGATCGGTATCTACCTTTTCTTCATAGCCCTTTTCATCACCTTTGCCGCCCAGGGACTAATGCTGCTGGCCCAGGCCACATTGATTTTCTTTCTGTTTCTATTGCCCGCCATGATCATGGTACTGGCTTCAACCAACAGCCTTTTTGCAGCAATCAATCCCCTGATGCTGATCAGCATGGTGGCCCGTGTCGGCTGGTCCTACCTGGGGCTCTACGGCCTGTTGATGATGGTTTACGTGGCGGAGGTCAATACCCAGTCATTGCTGCCAAGCAACATGGATCCAGAAAGCCTTTTGCCCATTTTCATTGCCATCAATCTCTTTTTCTCAGTATTGGCCCATCACATGATGGGTTATCTGCTCTATCAACACCACGAACGACTGGGGATTCATCAGCGGGTCTCTGACGAAGAGGAGCTGGATCCGACAGAGATGAAGCTGGATCTGTTCTATACCTATATGGATGACAACAAACTGGATGCAGCCAAAGCCGAGCTGATCAGCCTTGCCAAGGAAAACCCCGGTGACACCAAACTGCAACAGAAACTCTCCACCTTCCTCCTGGCCCATGGCTCGGAGGAGGAGAGGTTAAGCTTTGCCCGCTATACCCTGCCCATCCTGCTGGATAGCGAGCGGGCCAGTGTGGCAGCCAAACTCTATCTGGAGCTGGCCATGCCCGATCAGCCCGGTTTTCAGCTGAAACAGGCCAATCACTACCAACTGTTAGCAAAGGCCCTTTATCACCAGGGACAACTGAGACCGGGACTGGCATTGGTCAAGAATCTCCACAAACGCTTTCCGCAAACCGCTGCGGTGGCAGATGCCTATCTGGATGCTGCCCATATCCTCAGCGACAAGTTCAGTCAGGATAAAACAGCCCTACAGATGTTGACCTTCATCACCAATGGCTTTCCCACGCATCCCCGCCATGCCGAAGCAGTTCAGCTGGCCACCACCATTCGCCAGCTGTCATCCACCTGATCGTTCAGGGGCTGCCTCGACAGGATCAGCTGTCATCCACCTGAAGCGAAAAGGTATTGCCCTGGGCAAACCATTTTTGGCCACGGTCATAATCACCCACCTTCACCCACTTTTCCCCCAGCATCGAAGAGAGATCGGCGGCAACGGCGGCCGACTCCGGCTTTTTCAGTAACTGAGCCACCAGGGGTTCGGCCTCGCCGAGATGACCACTCTGGATGAATCGTCTCGCCAATCGACTCCCCAGACGACTCCCCAGACGAGGCTGGGGCTTGGCTCGCTGGAGGTACTCCCGATAGGTGTTGAGCACCCAGTCATTGGTCTCTGGATCATCCCCATCCAGAGACAGAATCCGCAGACTCACCCGATGATAGCTCTCGGAGGCTGGTTGAATACGGCTGCTTTGGTGAAGGTAGTGCAGTATCCGCTGATCATCCGGATACTGATTGTGCAGCCGGGTCAGAATGGGCTGGGCCTTACGATACTCCAGCAGATCACAGTATTCGATGGCCTGAGCCAACTGCCCATCCAATACCTCCTTCTCATCCTCCTGTTCGATGTGATCCAGAGAGAAGGAGGGGAGAAAACGGCGAACCCCAAAGGCGATCAGACCACCGGAGACCAACCCGCCCAGATGGGCCGCATAGTTTACATGGGAACCGCTGTTGTAGAGCAGCTGGTACAGCTCATTGGCTACCCAGATGGGCAGGAGGGTGATGGCTGGCAGAGTGGCAAAGCCAAAAATGATGAAGAGGAAATAGAAAAAACGGATGGGACGAATCCAGAACAGCACCGCATACATGCCCATGAGGCCGGAAATGGCACCCGAGGCACCCACGCCGGGGATAAAACGGTAGGGATCCAGCAGGAAATCCAAGGCCACACCACCCATACCCGCCAACAGATAGCAGACCAGATAGGCACCAGAGCCAAAGGTTCGTTCTACCAAAAAACCCACGGCCATGAGGAAAAACATGTTGCCCAGCAGGTGCATGAAGCTACCATGCAGGAACATGTGGACCAAGGCATCCAGGGGTTCAAATTCCGCCGTTTTCAGACCATATTCCCAAAACACCACCTTGGACATTTTTTCCTCAAAGCTGGCTCGTTTGTTTTGCCAATCAGCATAGGTTTTGTCCTCGACGGGGATCAGACTCTCATTACGCACCGCAGTCATGAAATCCGGGTGGGTCTGGCGCTCCACTATGGCCTGAATTTTCTGGACTTCACTCGCCTCTTGGGGTGGTACCTCAATGGCCTCCGTTTTATGCTTGACCCGATAGTCTTCGTAGGCCTTCGCCTCCATCTTGTCCAAACCGGAGTCCTGATAGAAATCCACCGCCTCGGTCAGACGCTGCTCATCACCCGACTGCCAGCCAAAATAGATCAGGCAGTTGATCAGGATGAGAAACAGGGTGATCGCTGGCGGATGGGCCCAATCGATTTTCCGGTCAAAGGGGATGATCAGCATATTGGCCTATTCGTCATTACTTCAGTCTGACTTGCGCGACTTGCCCTTCTTTTTGTGACGGGGTTTGGACTTACCTTCCCGCACCATTTCCACTGGATCTCCCAGACGACTGATCTCTAACCGACGCTGGCAGACCCAGGTTTTTTTCAGACCCTCAAAGGTCTCTTTCGGCATACCACCCGGCAGGTCGACGGTACTGAAATCGTCGTAGATTTCGATATGGCCGATGTACTGGCTCTCCAGATCCGCTTCGTTAGCAATGGCGCCGACGATATTGCCCGGCTTGACCCCATGATTGTAGCCCACCTCGATACGAAAACGCTCCATGAGCACATCAGGATGATCCTTTAGTGGCTTGACCTCGAACTCCAGGTTTTTCGGCCCCCGCCTGTTCTTCTCCTTGCGCTTTTTGGGTTCGAACCGATCCTCTTCGGGAGAGGATCGTTCCTTTTTCTCACGGGCAGGTTTTTCGTTCTCATTCAGCAACAGGGGCACATTTCCCTGCGCCATAGAGGCCAGGGCTGCGGCAATCTGTAGAGGATCGACATCCGGCTGCTCAGCCTCGATCTGTTTGATCATCTGATAGTAAAGACTCAGATCCTGATCCTGCGACAGGGCATCCAGGATACGCTGTTTGAACCGATCCAGTCGGCTCTGGTTGATGTCACTGACCGAAGGCATCACCATGGATTCGATGGGCTGCTTGGTAGCGGTCTCAATCGATTTGAGCATACGCCGCTCACGGGGGGCGACAAAAAGGATAGCTTCACCCGCCCGACCGGCCCGACCGGTACGCCCGATACGATGGACATAAGACTCGGTATCGTAAGGGATGTCGTAGTTGATGACGTGACTGATGCGGGGGACATCCAGACCACGGGCCACCACATCGGTGGCGATCAGCACATCCAGGCGGCCATCCTTAAGCCGGTCCACGGTCTTCTCCCGCAGAGCCTGGGGAATATCACCATTGATGGCCTCAGCGGAAAACCCCCGGGCCGCCAGCTTCTCCGCCAATTCAACGGTGGCCGTTTTGGTTCGCACGAAGATGAGCACGGCCTCGAAGGGTTCGGTCTCCAGCACCCGGGTGAGCGCATCCAGCTTATGCAGACCGCTGGCTACCCAGTAACGCTGGCGAATGGTGGCCGCCGTGGTGGTGGCCGATTTGATCTTCACCACCTGGGGATCGTTCAGATGCTTTTCCGCCACCTGACGAATCTCTTTCGGCATGGTGGCGGAAAAGAGAGCGATCTGGCGCTGCTCAGGGATCTGATCCAGGATCCAGTTCACGTCATCGATGAAGCCCATGCGCAGCATCTCGTCGGCCTCATCCAGCACCAGGGCCTTCAAGGCATCCAGCTTGAGGGTGCCCCGGCGCATGTGATCCATGACCCGACCCGGTGTGCCGACCACCACCTGCACACCCTGTTTCAGAGAGCGCAGCTGCACCGAATAGCTCTGACCACCGTAGATGGGCAGCACATGGAAATCCTTCAGATAATGGGCGTAGGTCTGCATCGCCTCGGCCACCTGAATCGCCAGTTCCCGGGTCGGGGCCAGCACCAGCAGTTGCGGCACCCGCTGGCTCATGTCCACCCGTGCCAGCAGGGGCAAAGCAAAGGCTGCGGTCTTACCGGTGCCGGTCTGGGCCTGGCCCAGTACATCCTGCCCGGCCAGCAACAAAGGGATGCATTCGGCCTGGATCGGAGATGGGGTTTCATAGCCGGCATCGGCCACGGCCTTGGTGATGGCTCCAGGCAGGTTAAGATCGGAAAAGGTCACACTTGGGGGATTTGGATGGCTCATGGCAATCGAAACAGCCTCTGTATCGGTGGGGCTGTGGGGGCGAAAGCGAGCACAGCAAAAGGGCGCGATATTGTACGCAAAAACCGCCTAAAATACAATTACAAATATGGATGAGGCAAACATGGTTCTCAAGGGCAAAAAACTGACTTTCCCCAAAACCCCTCCTTTGAAATTCTCCGTCCTCATCCATACTACCAATGAGTACTCAACCACATTTCACAGCCAACCAAACCTCAGCCCCCATTTTAAGGAGGCGCTTTAAGATGATTTCTGCACAGGGAAGCATGACAGGTATGGAACGCCTTTTTCTGGTCTTGTCCCTGTGCCTCGCCTCGCTGTGGGGAGGCAGTCTCTGGGCGCTGAACAGCCAGGCAACACCTGCCATCATCAAAATCGGTATACTCGCAAAAAGGGGGGATGCCTACACCCTCAAGCGCTGGCAACCGACCGCCGATTATCTGACCAGGCACCTGAATGCCTATCATTTCACCATTGTACCCCTGGGTTTTGAGGAGATCGATTCGGTGGTCGATCGGGGCAAGGTCGATTTCGTTTTCTGTAACTCAGCCATCTATGTGGAGTTAGAGCATCGTTTTGGTGTGGGACGGATCGTGACATTGCGCAACCTTGGCCTGAAAAATCAGGCCCACGACCGTTTTGGGGGGGTCGTTTTCGCCCAGGCCAGTCGCAAGGATCTCAATCGATTGGAAGATCTGAAAGGCAAGCGCTTTGCAGCCGTGAAAGACAACTCCTTTGGGGGTTACATCATGGCACTCCGGGAGTTTCAGACCCTGGGAATCAACCCTGATACTGACTTTTCAGCTCTGGATTTCGTCGGCACTCATGATGCAGTGGTTTATGCCGTGGCATCTGGCCACTACGATGCCGGCACTGTTCGCACGGACACCCTGGAACGTATGGCATCAGAAGGTCTGATCAACCTCAGCGACTTTCGTATTTTGTCTCCACAAAAAGACGACAATTTTGGCTTGGCCTTGAGTACCCGCCTTTACCCGGAATGGCCCCTGGCCAAACTCAAACACACCGACAACACCATAGCCAGTCAGGTCGCCTCCGTGCTTCTCGCTATGCCAGAGACAGCTCCCGCAGCCATTCAGGGCAACTATAACGGCTGGGCAGTGCCAGGCAACTACCAACACGTCCATGATGCTCTGCGAGAGCTCAGGATTGGTCCCTACCAAATCCTGGGCCAAATTCGTATCTCCGATCTGATTCAACAATATGGCTATTGGATTTTGGCCATCACGGCGCTGGGGCTCTTATTGATCGCCAGCAATCTCTATATCCTCCAGCTCAATCGTTCTTTGCGACAAAGCCAACAAGCCCTGCAGGTCAGCAAGTCCAATCTGGAGCAAAACTACAATGAACTTAGGGTATTACAGGAAGAGTTGATTGCTCGGGAAAAAATGGCCTCTTTAGGTCGTATGGTGGCGGGATTTGCCCATGAAGTGAATACCCCCATCGGCATCGCTGTTGGTACCTCGTCCCAGGCCCATGAAGCCGCAGAGGAATTGGAAAAACTGCTGAAGAAGGAAGAGGTTCAGGAGGAGGAATTGCATCTCCACATCGCCACCATCGGCGAAGCCACCGAACTGGCTTTAGCCAATTTACGACGCGCCTCAGAACTGGTGCAGAGCTTTAAAAGAACCAGCATTGATCAAACCTCCGAAAAAGCCCGTCACTATCTCTTCAAAGAGCTGGTCGATGATGTGATCGCCAGTCTGCACACTCAGTTCAAACGCACTCAAATCGTTTTCAACATCACCTGTCCCACCGATCTCAAAATATCCGGCATACCCGGCATCCACGCACAACTCCTTACCAATTTGATCATGAACAGCCGCCAACACGGTTTCGATAACGGCAAACTGGCAGGGGAAATCAGTATTGAAGTTCGCCAGATCAACCAAAATCAATTGCTGATTGACTATAAAGACAACGGCAGCGGGATGACGGCAGACACAATGAGCCGCCTTTACGAACCTTTCTTCACCACTAACCACACTCTTGGCGGCTCTGGACTGGGCATGTACATCTGCTACAACCTGGTCACTAACCAGCTAAAAGGCAACATCCACTGCGAATGCCAGCCCGGGCATGGCGTGCATTTTCACATAGCGCACCCGGTCGATCTCGCCTAGACTCGGAGCACCCACAATGAAAATCATTCGAAACACAATACCGACAAGTGGCGAGAATGGCCCCGCCACCAAACAGCTGTCCTCCGGATTAAGTCCCTGGAAACTGCTGGTGGTCGATGACGAGCCGGATGTGCATTCACTGACCCGACTCAACCTCAAGGGCTTCCAATACGCTGGCCGCGAACTCATCATGCTGGAAGCCCACTCTGGCGCTGAAGCTGAAGAACTGTTCCTGGCGCATCCAGATATTGCCGTCGCACTGATTGACGTGGTTATGGAGACCGAGGACGCCGGCTTGCGACTGGTAAAAGAGATCCGCAAGCAGATGAACAACAGCATGGTTCGCCTGCTGATTCGGACCGGTCAACCGGGTGCAGCACCTGAGCGTTTTGTCATCGACCATTTCGATATCGACGGTTATCACGACAAAACCGACCTCACCGCACAGCGGCTCTATACCTCGGTGCGATCTGCCATCAAATCCTACCGCGACCTGCGCACCATCGACCTCAATCGCACCGGCCTTGCTCATGTTCTACAGTCAACAGCGTTGTTCTATCACTTCCGCCGTGAATCGATACAGGAATTTTTCACGGGTGTTCTAACCCAGGTCATCGGCCTTTTTCAGCTGGGTGACAACGCCATCATCAGTACCATCGAAGGTATGATCATCACCCTGGAAGGTGAGCATATTGAGATTCAGGCGGGTATTGGGGCTTTCAGCCCAGAGCACCAGCATGAGCCTAAAATCCAGGAAATCGGTCGTATTTGCTCCGAATGCATTCGTAATAATACCGAACCCAAATCTCTGCCTCCTGGCAGCATGCTGCTCCCCATCTTGGTGGACAAACGTCCAGCGGGCTTTCTCTATCTGGAGCATACGGGAAACCTGACCACCGCCGAAAAAGACCTGATCCAGATCCTCGCCATCCAGTGTGGTGGCGCCCTGGAAAACCTGCGGCTGAATATTGAACTGATCGATTCTTACGAGCATTTGATTCAGATGCTGGCCCTGACGGCAGAATACAAGGACAAAACCACCGGTGAGCACATCAGCCGAATTGTCCACCTCACCAAAAGACTGGCGCTGGAGATGGGGCTTTCCGAAACCGAAGCCGAGCACATCAGCAAGGCTGCCCAGCTACATGATGTGGGTAAAATTGGCATCCCGGACCACATCCTGCAAAAGCCCGGGAAACTCACCCAGGATGAGTTTGGATTCATCAGGCTTCACACCCGAATTGGTGCCGACATCCTGGCCCATGACAACAAACTGGAGCTGGATCGTAACATCGCCCTCATGCACCACGAACAATGGTCTGGTGAAGGTTACCCTTTGGGCCTCAAGGGTGAAAATATTCCACTGGCCGCTCGTATCGTTTCCGTCATTGATGTCTATGATGCCCTGATCCACAAACGTCCCTATAAAGAGGCATGGGATCAGAAAACGGCACTGGAATACATTGAGGAAGAGAAAGGCAAGCGTTTCGATCCCGCAGTCGTGGATGCCTTTTTGCGTGTTATCCGTGATGAGGATAAGCGCTAATCGTCTCTAACTTTTGTCAATGAAGACATCAGGGATTGGAGTTTCGCCTCCTTCTCCAAAGGCCAAAAGCGCCCTGGACCATCCGCCAGATAGATCTCCGATAGCGAAGGGTGCGGACGCAAGAACCAAATACCCTGCTGCCCCACCCGATAAAGGGTATCGATGCTGGTTATCGGCGCATTTTTATCTGGCAATAGGATCAAAAAATATTCTTGGCCATCCCCTTTGTACTGGTGTTTCACCCGAAGCCTTCCCAGCCGAATCACTGAGACAGCCTGACCAACCCGTCTCTCTTCCTCACTGACCAGCCTCGCATTAACGATGGCCGCAGACGTTTTGATCAGCTCTTGATCCGACAGTCTCAGCCACATGGCCGATGCCGGGGTAGAAACAAACAGCAGGACAATGACCGGAGACAACGCAAACCGCCATGACATGGCGTATCTCCAGCCCCTGCCCTTATCCCAACCCCATCAGGTACGCTGTTTCTTGGAGAAAAAGGAGATCAAACCCAGTCCAGAAAGCATCAACCAAACTGCAGCCGGTACGGGCACTGATGCAACAGAAGCGGAGCCATAGAGATACTGGATGCCTGCAATATCATCTGCGCCCAAACCACTGAGCGCTGAGCCTGAGGTGTAATACGGATACATGACCGCTGTCGTATCGACAGAGTGTCCCAGCCCAAGGGCATGGCCCAGCTCATGTAAAACAATAGAAAAAATATCAATCTCACCCGATTGATCTGCTCCAACGGTCCAATTTTCTTCTCGATCAAGCATCACATCACCGGAGAACGGAGAAACATTTCCATCTTGAGGGGGATACCACCCAAATCCCAGAGTATCTGTTGGCCCATCAATACCCAGAGCACCAATACGAATATCGGCAGTCGTGCCAACACCGACGGCTGCACCACCATCTGCCACCTCCGTAAAGGTCAAATCCGCTACTGCCGCCCAGGTGCTAAAGGCACGACGAATTTCATCCATATAGCCCGCAGGCATCACCGAAGAGATGGCGGTGGTACTGCTCTCGTTACAGCTGCTACAAGCACCGCCACTGATAGCCACACTGGTATCAATAAAACTCCAGGTAATGCTTGCCCCGGTTTCATAGATCGGCGCCCACCATTTCCAAATGCCTGACGTACTTTCTGGACCTAATGTATAGGCCTGGGCATGACTCATAAAAAGACCAAATAAGGCAATGAGTAATGCCGACCGATATCTATTCATAACTTTCCCACCTCTTGCATAATTTTCCAAAGGAAACCCTAACTGTACCAATGAAAGTCAGGCTCCAAACGGAGCCAAAGTATCTCTGTTGATCACTGGCATCGTCAACCCCGTGTGTTTTGGCTACCGTAGCGCCTCCCCCGGCTTTACGCGATACCAGGCCGCATAAAGCGCAGGCAGAAAAATCAGCGTCAGCAATGTAGCCACCGCCAGCCCACCCATAATGGCAACGGCCATGGGACCGAAAAAAGCGCTGCGGGTCAAGGGAATCATCGCCAGAATAGCCGCTGCTGCTGTCAGCATGATGGGCCGGTAGCGGCGCACGGTTGACTCAATGATGGCTTCCCATAGGGAGCGTCCCTCTTCGCAGTCCTGACGAATCTGATCCACCAGAATGACCGAATTCCGCATAATCATGCCCGATAGTGCAATGGTGCCCAACATGGCGACAAAGCCAAAAGGTTTGTTGAACAGCAACAGTGCAGCCGTTACCCCGATAATGCCCAGTGGGGCAGTCAGCACCACCATGGCCACACGGGAAAAACTCTGCAGCTGAATCATCAGCACCGTGATCACCACAGCCAGGAAAAGCGGTACGCCCGCCGCTACCGAGGCCCCCCCTTTGGCACTTTTCTCCACCGAGCCGCCAACCTCAAGCCGATACCCCAATGGCAGCTCGGCGGTGATGGCCGCAATGCGGGGATGCAGTGCGGCCACCACCTCGGCTGGCTGTACACTGCCGTAGAGGGTCGAGTTGATGGTAATCGTCGGTATCCGGTTGCGGTGCCAGATAACGCCATCCTCAAACCCATATTCGGGCTTCAGTACCTGGGCTAGGGAGACCGTTTTGCCCTCCACGACGGGAATGGTCAGATCCATCAACTGGGAAAGCCGGTGTCGATCCGTCTCAGCCCCCCGAATCATAACGCTGATGGTCTCCGTGCCTTCGCGAAATTCTGTGACCGGCAAACCACGCAGGGTGGTGTTGAGAAAGTTGGCGATCCGGGCATTGGAGAGCCCCAGCAAACGCATCTTTTCCTGATCGATATGCAACCGCACCACCTTCGAGGTCTCCTCCCAGTCCAGATGCACGTTGGAGAGATGGGGATTGCTCCGCATGGCTTCGGCAATCCGATAGGCAATGGCCCTCAACTGCTCGACATCGGGACCACTGACCCGGTATTGCACGGGGAAACCCACCGGCGGACCATTTTCCAGTCGCTTCACCACGGCCATCACTCCGTTGGGACTTTGGGCATAAAAGTCGATCAATTGCCGTCGTAGAGCCTCGCGGGCCTCGGAACCGGTGGTCAGGATGACAAACTGGGCAAAATTGGGCTGGGTCAGCTTTTGATCCAGGGGCAGATAGAACCGGGGACTGCCGGAACCGATATAGGCAGCGTAGTTTTCTATGCCA